>CAXSER010000005.1:0-27492 GCA_964236315.1 uncultured Acetobacteraceae bacterium
GTGACCCGCACCATGCTGCTCGAAGGCGTGTGGGACTACCACTTCGACCCGCAGACCAACGTCATCGACGTGCACGTCTCGCGGCTGCGACAGAAGGTCGACCGGCCATTCGGAGGGCCGCTGATCCACACGGTGCGCAACGCCGGGTACATGCTGCGGCCGGAGTGAGGCAGAAAGGAAGCAAGGCCAGAGGCTCTGCCTCTGGACTCTGCCAAAGGCTCGCCTTTGGAATCGTCGACTTAAGTAGGGCCGGTCCAGGGGCGGCTCGCCCCTGGCGGGTTTGGGCAGAGCCCAACCTTGCTTTCGGCCCGCCATGAACCGCCGCGGCCTGCGCTCCGCCGGAATCCGTCTTGCCACGGTCTATGCCGGCCTGTTCGGGATGAGTGCGCTGGCGCTGGTGCTGTTCATCTGGTGGGCGACGGCGGGGCTGCTGGAGCGCCAAGTCGAGGCCACGATCCATGCCGACGCGCAGGGCCTGCTCGACCGCATCGGCGAGGGCGGGCTGCCCGCGCTGATCGAGAGCATCCAGGACCGCATGTCCGAGGACGTGGACGACGAGACGCTCTACCTGCTGGTCGACGGCGAGGGCCACCACCTCGCCGGCAACCTGGAGCACTGGCCCCCCGCGGTGGCGGCGGCCGGTGCCTGGTACGAGCTGCCGGTGCAGCGGGCGGGCACGCGGGCGCTGGCCGAGGTGCAGCGGATCGACCTGCCGGGGCATTTCCGGCTGCTGGTCGGGCGTGACGTGCGCATCCGCGCGCAGCTGCGCCAGCTGCTGGCCGGGACGCTGCTGTGGGCGCTGGGGCTGGTGGCCGGGCTGAGCGTGGTCGGCGCGCTGGTGGTGCGCCGGCTGTTCCGGGGGATGCTGGCCAACGTGTCGCGCACCGCCGAGGCGATCGCGGCCGGCGACCTGGCGCAGCGGGTGCGCCTGTCCGGGCGGGGCGACGAGTTCGACCGGCTGGCCGAGACGATCAACGACATGCTCGACCGCATCGCCCGGCTGATGGACGGGGTGCGCCAGGTGTCCAACGCAATCGCCCACGACCTGCGCACGCCGATCACCCGGGCCCGCGCGCGGCTGGAGGATGCGGCGCTGCACGCGGACACCGACGACGAGCTGCGCGCGGCGGTGGAGCGCGCGGTGGCCGACCTCGACGCGGTGACCGCGGTATTCCAGGCCCTGCTGCGGATTGCCGAGATCGAGGCGGGGTCGCGGCGGGCGGCGTTCGCGGTGTTCGACTGCGTGCCGGTGCTGCGCGACCTGGCGGAGCTGTACGGTGCTCTGGCGGAGGAGCGTGGGCTGGAGCTGGCGCTGGCGTTGCCGGCGGCGCTGTGGATGCGCGGCGACCGCAACCTGCTGCAGCAGGCGGTTGCCAACCTGCTCGACAACGCGGTGAAGTTCTCCCCTGCCGGCGGCACCGTGCTCCTGGCCGCTGGCGCCGGGCCCGATGCAGAGGGCACGTGGCACGGGGCAGCCGGGCCGGCGCCGGCGGGGCTGGCGGCGCCGGACGCGCGGATGCTGTGGATTATCGTGTCGGACCGCGGCCCGGGCATCCCGGACGGAGATCTCGCGAAGGCGGCGGAACGATTCTTTCGCGGCGAGGCGGCCCGGCACACTCCCGGTTCCGGCCTGGGGCTGGCGCTGGTGCAGGCGGTGGCGCAGTTGCACGGTGGCGCCCTGCGGCTCGGCGATGCGGCACCCGGACTGCGTGCCACCCTGACGATGCCGACCCTGGAGCAGGCGGATGCCCTGACCGGCCCTGGCCGAGCGGGGCAGGAGCAGGGCGCCGCAACTCCGGGCGCCGAGGCGTGTCCTGCAGCCGAACCGGCGGCGGGTGGACACGGCTTCATCCCGGCCCCACCGGGTCTCAACCCATGACCTGCTATGCCGGAACCATGCGTATTCCCGTGTTCCTGGCGTGTCTGGCGCTGTTCGCCGCCGATGGGGTCCATGCCCAGTCGGCTCCGGTGGCTGTCACGACGGACACGCCGGAATACTGCGAGCGCATGACGGCGCAGGTGGAGACCTGCCCCAACCTCACCGCGGAGATGCACCGGCTGCTCGACGAAGGCCGGCATCTGTGCGAACGCGGCGAGGTGCGTGGCGGGATCATGCGGCTGAGGCGGGCGATGCTCCTGATCCAGGGGCGAGAGCACCCCGGACCGCAGGACTAAGCCCGCAGACGCAGAGGGCCGCAGGCACTGCGCGGCTGCCGGAACACCGGACCCGCAAGCTTTCCCCGTGCAGTCCGCTGCTCCATCTGAACGATCAGGACGCCTCTCGACCTTTTCCCGTCCGGGTGGAGCCGGACTCCGTGCGTTCTCTCGCAAGCGCCAGCACCGCCATCGCGACCGCGGGCGCGCAGGTGTCGGCGGCTGTTCCCCCGGGCACCAGATTGGAAAACGCGGTGCACGCGCAGTCCAGACGTGCCGCAAGCCGCGCCACCGTCGCGCGCCCGATGCCGGCCGCCACCACGTGACGCCCGCCCGTGCCGGCAGAGAGCACGAGCCGCGCCGCGTCCTCCAGGTGGCGCATCTGCCGCTCGGCAAACCATGCCGCGAGGTCGTGCCACGCCGCCTCGCTCGCCTCGGCCGCGTCGCGCCCGACCATGCGGGCCAGCCGCGCGCGCGAGGCGGCCACGCTGCGGTCCCGCCCGTCCGCGGTCGGCAGCAGGTCGGCATCCTCGGGCAGTTCTCCCAGCAGCCGGTGGACATCCGCAGCCGTGGCGAAATGCTCGGCGGCCAGCGTCGTCCAGGCGCCCGCGAACGGCGCGTGGTCGGCAAGGGCCATCACAGGAGTGCGGACCAGCCCGGTGTAGACCAGCTCGCCGCAGGCAAGCCGCGCGGCGTCAGTGTGCCCGCGTGCCGCGACGGTTCCGCTGGACAGTGGCACGACGTCGGTGGTGGTCGAGCCCATGTCGATCATCAGCCCGTCCGGCACGAACCGGGCCGCGAGCGCCGCCGTCGCGTGCCAGTTCGCGGAGGCGACCGCGTCGGCGCACCCGGCCGCCTCTCCCGGTGCGACGAAGCCGTCAGCACCCGCGTAGAGGCGCAGGTCGGGGCCGAGCCGCTCGACCAGCACCGCGGAAATCACGGCGACGCCCTCGGCGCGCGAGGCGAACACGTCGGCCAGCTCGCCGGTCATCGTGGCGGCGTGCCGGTCCGCCAGGCCGAGCCGGGCGGTGGCCTGGTCGAGAGCGTCCCGCAGCCGGTCGATCCCCTGCCACAGCGGGCATGCGAGCTGCATCACCTGGCGCAGCTCGCCTGCCTCCCACAGCGCCGCCTTCAGGTGCGCGCCGCCCACGTCCCAGCCGATCACCCGCATGGCGCGCTCCGTGGCAAGCAGCTCCAGGCCCTGGCCGGACCTGCCGACGGGCCGATCCCACCGGAAAACCGCTTCTAGGGCGGGAGGGCTCGGCGCAACAGACGCCTCCTCCCTTCCCCCCTCCGCCGAAGCGGCGGAGACTGCGGCCATGGACGTGATCCCGGTGCTCGATATCAGATCCGGCCAGGCCGTGCACGCCCGCATGGGCCGGCGCGACGAGTACCGTCCGATCGAGACGCCGCTGTGCCATGGCAGCGCGCCGGGCGACGTGGTGGATGGGCTGCTGCGTTTGGCGCCGTTCCCGCGCCTCTACGTCGCCGACCTCGACGCGATCGAGCGGCGCGGCAGCCACGCGCAGGCGCTGCATGCCCTGGCGGCAGCAAGGCCGGCGCTGGAACTCTGGGTGGACTGCGGGGTCGCCGATGAGGCCGCGGCGCGGTCGTGGCTCGACGGGACTCACGGCGCCCTGGTGCTCGGTAGCGAGACGCTCGACGGCCCGGCGACGCTGCGGGGGCTGCGGCACGAGCCTCGCGTCGTGCTGTCTCTCGACTTCCGGGGCGAGACGTTCGCGGGTCCGAAGGGACTGCTGGACGACGTGACGGCGTGGCCGGATCGCGTGGTGGTGATGACGCTGGCAAGGGTCGGCGCGGCGCAGGGGCCGGACCTGGCGCGCGTCGCGGCGATCGTGGCACGGGCCGAAGGACGGTCGGTCTATGCGGCGGGAGGTGTGCGCGGCAGACGCGACCTGGAAGCACTTCGGGAGGTCGGCGCGGCGGGGGCGCTGGTGGCAACGGCGCTGCACAGCGGCGCAGTCACCCACGAGGAGATCGCCGCGCTGGCAAACCCGGCTTGATCCGTCCCAGCATGGAGTCGGGGCGAATGGTCTGGCTTGTGCCACGGGAAGAAGCGTGGAGCCGGGCGCAACGCCCGGCTCCGTTCGGACGTGTCGTCGGTCTCAGTTGGCGGCGGCGAAGGGGTGCTTCATGGTCTTCGCCTTCTCGGCGACCTGGGAGGCCTTCGGCTCGCCGGCGATGGCGCGCTGGATGCTCTCCTTGACGGCCGTGTAGTTGTAGTCCTGGATCTTCTGGTCGTCGGACGCGTCCCAGTGGATGAACACGCCCACGCAGATGAACAGGTCATCGGCCTCGTCGGCGGGGATGATGCCTTCGGCGACGCTGTCCGCCACGGCCTGCGCCACGGCGTGCTGCGCGGGGCCGAACATCTGGACGGCCTGCTTGGCGCCCTTGATGGTGACCTTGTTGAACAGGATGGTGTTGGGCTTGCACAGCAGGTTCGGCGCCACGACCGCGAGCAGGGTGGTGAAGCCGTCCTTGTTGTTGCAGAGCGCGTTGCAGAACGCCTGCTCGGCGGCCGAGCCGCGCGGCCCGATGAGCAGGTCGACGTGGGCGACCTCGTTGCCTTCGCCGACGAGCGACTCGCCGACCATAACCTGGGTAATCTTCGCCATTGGCGCTCTCCATTGCTGACACGCCCGACCCGCCGGGCCCGACATGCGGCGCACAGAACCATCATCCCCCTCGCGCCGCAACCCATGCCCGATCCGCGAGGCGAACAGCGTCGCCACGGTCAGGTCGGCCGTCGTGCCGGGGTTGATCCCCCGGCGCTTCAACGACGCGTCCCATCCCAACAGCCATTTCTGCGCCTCCGCCGACCCTGCCTCGAAGCGGGCCAGCGCGCCTTCGGCCTCCTGTCGCACCGCCTCGGCGAGGGCCGTTCCGTGCCGGCGCGCGACGTGGCTGTCCGGAAGTGCCGCGAGGAAGCGGAGGAACACGAGCTGGGTCGCCGCCTCGCTCCCGAGCCCGCCCGCCAACGCCTCCTCGTGCGCCGCCAGCCCCATGGCCTGACGCGTGCCCGATGCGGTGGTGCCCAGGATGTCGGCGAAGCCCTCGCTCCACTGGCGCGCGATGCTGTCGCGTTCCGCCGCGGCACGCATCGCGACATCGAGCTTGACCCGTGGCGGCACGCGCACGTCGTGCTCGCCGGCCTCGCCCAGCCCGCCGGGTGCGGCCAGCACGATCGCGCGAAAAACGGCGGCCGCGTCGTTCGCCCCGGCGCCGTCGAGCGCGCGGCGCAGCGCCTCGCCAGGCGCCTCTCCCGCACCCGCCCGCTCCGCCGCCAGCGCCAGCGGCGCACACAGCAGGAGGATGCCGAGGTTGGTGTTCTGCCCGACCGCCGCGCGCGTGGCCTCCACTGCGCCGAGCACACGCGCGCCGAGCCCCGTCCCGGCACGGCACAGCGGCCAGGATGCGACGGCCGCGCTGGTGCGGAACTCGGCGACGGTCATGCCGTGGCCTTCGGCGTGGACGTGCACGTTGCCCGGCTTGAGCGCCGCAAGCTCGTCCTCGCACGCGGCCACGAACGCGCGCCGGATCGCCTCCGGGGTCATGGCCTTGGCACACGTCCGCCGGTTGCGGCGGAACGCACGCGACGCAGCACTCCCTGCGCGACGTACCCGGCGATACGGTGCCCGACCACGCCCTGCAGCCCGCGCCATCCCGGCATCGAGTTCACCTCCAGCACCCACAGCCGCCCCTCGCGGTCGCGCAGCAGGTCCACCCCCGCGCAGTCCGCGCCCACCGCCGCGGCCGCACGCGCCGCCACCGCCACCATCTCCCCGTCCGGGACCAGCGGCTCCGCCCGCGCGCCACGCCGCATGTTCGTCACCCAGTCGTCCGAGCGCCGCGTCATCGCCCCGGCCAGTGCCCCGTCCACGATGAGCAGCCGGTGGTCGTGGAAGCCCTCGCCCGTCACCCTCACCCGCCGCTGCAGGTAGTAGACGCCACCCATCTCCACGGCGGCCGGCAGGTCCGCCTCGCGCTCCACCAGGCACAGGCCACGCCCCTGCGCCCCGAACAGCGGCTTGGCGACCAGCGCGCCGCCATGTTCGCGTACCACCGCGCGGGCCGCGTCGACCCCCTCGACCACCCAGGCGTCCGGTGTCGGCACCCCCGCGTGCTGCAACAGGAAGCCGGTCGCGGACTTGTCGACGCAGCGCTCGACCGCGCGCGCGCTGTTCCACACGGGGACGCCCAGCAGCTCCAGCGCGTGCAGGATACCCAGCCGGCGCGTCACCTCCTCGAAACCGCCCGGGGCGATGGCGCGCGCATACACCGCATCCGGCAGCGCCGCCCCGAACCCGGGGATGTCCAGGCCGGCCGGGGTGAAGGCGCAGTCCGAGAGGCGGAATGGCACCGTCTCGACGCCCAGGTCCGCGAACGCCTGCGACAGCTCGGCGAAGTGCCAGTCGATGTCGTCCAGGGCGATGCCGACGCGGGTCAAGGAAGGAAGGCAAGGCCGGGAGGCGAGCCGCCCCCCGGACCCAGGCGTGACTCAGAACCTGTTCGCGCCGGCCCAGGGCGGCTCACCCTGGCGGGTCCAGGGCAGGGCCCTGGCCTTGCTTCCGTCACGCCCCGAACGACGCCTGCAGCAGCGCCAGATCCAGCCCGCCCGCGCGGAAGCTCTCCCCGGTCTCGACGGCCGTGACGATCGCCTCGGCCGGGCTGAACAGCATGGAGTCGATCTTGTAGAAGTCGCCCTTCACGCCGCGGAACACGTCGGCGAACGGCTTGCCGTAATCCTTGCTGACGTTGGCGGGCAGCTTCTCGGCGAGGTCGCGCGCGTCGGACGCCGGGCCGGTGACGAAGATCTGCACGCGGCCGCCGAAGATGATCGCGTCGTTGGTGCGGCCCATCGCGGTGACGAAGTCCGGGTGCGGCGGCGACAGCGGCGCTGTGCCCATGCCGTCGACGATCCGGTCGAGCGGGAAGTGCACGGCGTGCGCCTTGTGCAGTGCGACCTCGAGCACGCGGGCGACGACCTGCACGCTGCCGGCCAGGCTCTGCGTAGGCGCGAACAGCACGACCAGGTTCTCGGGCGAGACCTTGCAGTCGCGCGCGATCTTCTCCAGCACCGAGGCGGGCGGGGCCTTGCCGCTCTCCATCACCAGCACGGCCTGCGTGGCGTCATCGGTGTAGGCCAGCTCGGAGAACAGCTCCTCCTTGCGCGCCAGCGAGCGTGCGGGGCCGGAACCCAGAGCGAAGAACTTGTCCGGCGCCTCGGCCGACAGGCTCCAGCCGGCATACTGGCTGGCGAGGCAGGCGGTGACCGGCTGAGAGGACTGCACCGACACGCTCCACGGCCAGTTCGGCGTGGTCGGGTCCGAGCCCACGCGGATGTCGGCGAGGCCGCCCATGCAGATTTTTGCGAGCTCGATGCCGGCCGCGATGCCGCCCGCGGATTTCGCCCCCGCGTCGATCAGGGTCTCGCCGGCAGGGCCCTTGCTGACGCCGATGCGCAGGGTCTCGGCGTCGGCGACCATTGCCTGCGCGATCGTCCAGGCCCGGTTGTTGATGCTGGTGCTCATGCCGCGTACGCCTTGACAGGATGGGATGTGCCCGGGCCATGCGGCCAGGCGGGGGAGAGGCCGGCTCGGTCGAGGAGGGACGCGGCGCGGGCGTGGACAAGACGGCGCGCCGTCGACGGGCAATCGGCCACGGCGGTGACGGTGCAGAACGGGGTGCCTGCGTGGACGGGGCCGGGACGCTGGCGGTCCGCCGCCCAGTGCGGCCATGCGAAGCCACGCGGCAGCCGGCCATCACGCGCGGCATAGGCCACCATCGCTGCGGACGCGCCGGGCAGGACGGGCACCGGGTCCGGCAGCGTCGCGGCCCGACAGGCCGTGACGTGCAGCCGCAAGGGCACGGCGTCGGCGAACACGTCGAGGGTGGCGCCAGGCCGGGGATTGATCTCGATCAGGTGGAAACCGTCCCGGCCCACGAGGAAGTCGGCGCCGTTCAGGCCGACCAGCCCCAGCGCCCGCACCAGGTGGTCGACGGCCTGGACCATCGCGGCCTCGAAGCGGGCATTGGCGGGCCGCACCGCGCCGCCGTACCGGAACGCCGCGCCATCCGCCGGATCGCTCCACTGCGCGCTGAAGCCGAGCACCGTCGCGCGATGTCCGTCCGCGACGAAGCACGCGGACACCGCCTCGCCGGCGACGCGACGCTGTGCGTAGCAGCGGCGCGCCGGGGCAGCCGCATGCCACAGGCGGACGTGCGCCCCTCCGGAACCGCCGCGGCGCTTGAGCAGCCAGGCTGCGCCCGACGTTGCGTCGGCGTGCCGGACATGGCGAACCTCGGGGCAGGGCACGCCGGCATCACGGCACAACCCGGCCAGGACGAACGGATCGTTGGCGCGACGGACGACCTCTGCCGGGTTGCCAAGCAGGCCGAAGCGGGCGGACAGGGCGGCGATCACGCCCGGCCGATGCTCGAAGCCGCTGCCCAGCACCAGGCCGGCCACCGTGACGGCGCACCCGGCCAGCAGGCCGTCGAAAGCCCGCGTCACGGCCGCGGCAGTGAGGGCACCGACGCGGACGCTGCCGGCCGACACCGCGACGGTGTCCTCGTCGCCGAACAGGTCGACGACGAGCGGCGCGAAGCCGGCCTGGCGCGCAGCCACGGCCAGCGCGCGGGCGGATTGCGCCGCCACCAGCAGCACCGGCACGCCGGCGTCGGTCGCAGCGCCCCCTGCCCCGGCCCTACGCGGTCGTGCCGCGGTAGCCTCAGGCGGCAACGAAGTCCCGCGCCAGCTTGAACGCGTCGCGGAAGTCGAACGCGACCGGCTTGTCGGTCTCGATCATGCGGCGGAACAGGCCGAACTCGGTGCGGTACTTGGTGTGGCCGATCGCCAGCGCGCCGATGCCGACGGCATGGCCGCCGATCGAGACGCCGTCGGCCTGCACGTCGAGACCCTCCACGCCCATCGGCGGCACCGCGTTGACGTCGGCCGCGACCAGCAGGTTGGGCGAGGCCGCGATCTGCGCCTTCGAGAGCACCTGGACGCCGGCGCGCGCGCAGCAGAACGCGGCGTCGGCCTCCTTGAGCAGCGTCGCCTTGCTGTCCTCGCTGCTGCCGTCGCCGGGCTGCAGGGTGACGCCGAAGCGCTTCTGGATCTCCTCGCACGCCGTGGCGACGCGCTTGGTGCCGTCGTGGCCGGCGAGCACGACCTTCGCGCCCTCCAGCGCGGCGATCACGCCGGAGGCGAAGCCCACCACGCCGGTCGCGCCGTAGACGACGATGCGCTGGCCCTCCAGGCCCTTGCCCATCTTCTTCAGCTGGCGCTCTACGTGGGCGACCAGGGCGGCGGCGGTGGTGAAGGAGCCGGCGGGGTCGGCGAATACCGAGACGATGAACGGCGGCACCATCGCCTTCTTCGCGGCCTCCAGCATGTCGAGCGAGGCGATGGCGTCGCGGCCGCCGATGAAGATGCCGGTGCGCACGGCGAGCTTGGGCGGGCGCGAGAAGATCGCGTCCTGCACCAGGCCGAGCACGTCGTCGGCGGTGATGTTGGCGTAGGGCACGACCGCGTCGTAGCCGGCGTCGACGGCCATGTTCACGTCGAACGGGCTGACCTGCTTGAGCGGGCTGAGCATGTGCAGGATCTGCTTGTCAGCCATTGTCGGGAGATCTCCTTCTGGCCACGTCCAGGTCCCTGCCCGCGCTGCTCGTGCCCGGGACGGCCTGGGGCGGCATTGTCAGCCGGGCTCCATCGCCGGGCCGGCCACGCCGCGATTGAGCCCGCGGCAGATCAACAAGTCCACCCCCTCGGGCAACGGCACGGCCTCGCGCAGCCGGACGGCAGCCGCCTCGCCGTCGACGAAGGCGAAGCCGCTCGGGCCCCAAGAGCTCTGCCCGACGCCGACGGCGCCCGCCGCCGACAGCGCGGCCATCACGCCGGCCACCGCGGGGCTGGTGAAGCGCCCACCCTGCGCCGGGGCGAAATGGTCGCCGAGCAGCAGCTGGATACGGGTGATCGCCTGCCCGAACGAGGCGAGGTCGGCCTCCGCCACCGCCGGCAGCGCCTGCATCAGCACGCGGCGGCAGATCTCCCCCGAGACCGCCTCCTGCATCGGCGGCAGGGCCGCGAATGCCGCGCGCTCGCCCGCGCCGGACAGCCCGTGCGACCGGCGGTCAAGCACGAGCAGCACCCGCCATGCCTCCGGCACCGCGAGACGGCACAGCAGCGGGGGCGTTCCCCGCCCCGGTCGATCGTCCCGGTCCGTGGCGGAGGAACGGCTGTCGTCCGTCAGGGTACCGCCGCCGCCGTCGACCACCAGGCCCCCTGACTGGAACAGGCCGATGCCGACGCCCGAGCGCGCACCGCGGCCGAGGCGTCGCGCATCGCCGCGCAGGTCGTCGGGCAGGCCGTGCAGCCGACGCACCGCGCTCGCCACCAGCAGCGCGAGCTGGGTGCCGGAACCGAGGCCGGAATGCGCGGGGATCGCCGAGCGCATTTCGAGGGCGAGCGGCGTGTCGAGGCCGAGATGGCGCCGCATGGCATCCAAGTGCGCGCCTGCGCGCTCAGCCTCCGGGCCGGTGACGCTGCGATGTCGCGCATGCGAAAGGCGCAGCGCGGTGTGCGGGCGGTCGAGCGAGAGCCCGATGCTGCCGAAGCGCCGCCCCAGGCCGCCGTTGAGATCGAGGAAGCCCAGGTGCAGCCGCGCCGTGCACGCAAGCGACACCGCGTCAGGCGGCGCCGTTCCGCCCGTCTCCGCATGTTCCGCGAACCTTGCCTGGGTCCCGAACCGGAACTCGTTCATGCCGCGACTCCTGCCGGCACGGTGAGGTGTCGCGTGCCGGAGCATGGCGGCGAGCGCGGGAGGTGACGGGTTGCCGGGAGCATGGCGAATGCTGCACCATGGCGAACAGTGGACGCAACCGCCGGCGCAAGCCTGTGGCCGGAGGCGCGCAGCGCACAGCCTGCCTCGGGGGTTACATGGCCGACACGACCTACACCGAGACCGAGATCCGCGAGCGCCTTTCCCGCGACCTGCCGCACTGGTCCCTGGACGGACGCTGGATCAAGCGGACCTTCCGCACCACGGGCTGGAAGGGCACGCTGATGGTGGTCAACACGGTGGGCCACCTGGCCGAGGCCGCCTGGCACCATCCCGACATGACGCTGTCCTACGCGTGGGTCGAGGTTCGCCTCGCCACCCACTCCGCCAAGGGTATCACCGACAAGGATTTCGCGCTGGCCGCCAAGATCGAGGACGTCGTGCACTGGCAGCCCGGCAAGGAGGGCAGCGGCCTCGAAGGCACGCCCACCGGGGATGCCCGTTTCGCCTACATCAAGTACGATGCCTGAAACGGTGGAGCCGCCTGGCCGGGATGCGACCGGCGCCCTGGTGCATGGCCGCCCTGCCCCACTGGACGAGGCGGTTGCCGCGGCGGCGGCGGTGCTCGGGCGCAGCCGCAGGGCGGTGATTGCCGGGCTGGACGCGGATATCGCCGCGATCGAGGCCGCGATCGGGCTGGCGCGGCGCCTCGACGGGGCGGCCGACCATCGTGCATCCCGCGCGACGTTGCGCGACCTCGACGTGATGCGCACCGCCGGCTGGATCACCACCACGCCGCTGCAGGCACGTGCGCGCGCCGACCTCGTCGTCCTGGTCGGCGCGGGCCTGGAGCAGGACTGGCCCGGTCTGGAGGACCGCCTCGCCCTCGGCGTCCCGCCGCCGCTGTTCCCGGATCGTGCCCGCACCGTGGTGCGGCTGTGCCCCGGCCGGACCAACCTCGGGGGCGAGATATTCGGCGACGACCCGGCCGGGCTTGCCGGGCTGCTCGGGCAGATCCGGGCGGCGGTGGGCGGGCGCAGCCTGCCTGAGGGCGCAGAGGAGGCGCGTCGCTGCGCGGCGCTGCTCGCGGCCGCGTCGTACGGCGTGGTCGTGTGGTCGGCCTCGCGCGTCGACAATCTGGTGGTCGAGATGGCCTGCGGCCTGGTCGACGAGCTGAACGCGAAGACCCGCTTCGCCGGCCTGCCGATCCCGGCGGCAGGCAACGCCGCCGGCGCCGCCCAGGCCTGCGCATGGCTGACCGGCTTCCCGCTGCCTGTCGGCTTCGAGGGCGGTGTCGCTTCGCACGATCCGTGGCGCTACGACGCCACCCGCCTGGTCGAGTCCGGCGAGGCCGACGCCGTGCTGTGGCTCTGCACCGGCGACGCGGCGGCGCCGGCCTGGGCGTCGCACCTCCCGGTGGTGGCAATCTGCCCGGCCGGCACCGCCTTCGCGACCCCGCCCGAGGTCGTGTTCAGCGTCGGCCGGCCCGGCATCGACCACGACGCGATCATCCACGACGTCTCGCTCGGCGGCCTTGTCCACCACGCCGCCTCCGCCCCGTCCGGGGCGCCACGCGCCGCCGATGTCATCGCGCGCATCGCCGCCCTCGTCGAGGATCGCTCATGCTGACGTGCCTTCGCGGCGGGCGGGTCATCGACCCCACCCAGGGCCACGACTCCACCGCCGACCTTTGGTTCGAGGACGGCCGACTGGTCACCCCGCCCGGCCCTGGCCGCGCCGCCGACGAGACGCACGACGCGTCCGGCTGCGTGGTCATGGCCGGCGGGCTGGACATCCACAGCCACATCGCCGGCACCAACGTGAACACCTCGCGTCTGCTGCTGCCCGAGCTGCGGCCGGAAATCGCGGATTCCGTGCCCGTCGGCGAGGCCATCGGGCGTCGCTACGCGGCGATGGGCTACACTCTGGTGGTCGAGCCCGCGATCTCGCCGCACGTCGCGGTGCAGGCGCACATGGAGCTGGCGCAGATCCCGGTGATCGACCGCGCGATCCTGGCCGTGCTCGGCAACGACGACTTCCTGTTCCGGGTGATGCACGACGGCGACGACGCTGTCGCGGACTACGTCGGGCGCATGATCACCGGCGCGCGCGCGCTCGGTCTCAAGGTGATCAACCCCGGCGCGGCGGCGGCCTTCAAGTCCAACGTGCGGGCCTTCGGCCTCGACGACGAGGTGCCCGGCACCGGCATCAGCTCGCGTCGCATCATGCAGGCGATGCAGCGCGCCCAGCACACGCTCGGCATCCCCCATCCCGTGCACCTGCACTGCTCCAACCTCGGCATGCCCGGCGCGGTCGACACCGTGCTGGCGACCATCGAGGCGGGCGTCGAGCTGCCGCTGCACCTCGCGCACGTGCAGTTCTACGCCTACGGCACGGAGGGGAAGAACGGCTTCTCCTCGGCCGCCGCCCGCCTCGCCGAGGCGCTGAACCGCGCGCCCGCCCACGTCACCGCCGACGTCGGCCAGGTCATGTTCGGCCAGACCGTCACCGTGTCCTCGGACGTGCTGCGCCAGTTCGGCGCGCGCGGGCAGGCCTCGCCGGCCAAGTCGGTGATCCACGACGGCGACGGCAACGGCGGCGGCATCGTGCCCTACCGTTTCCGCCGCACCAGCTTCGCCAACACCATCCAGTGGGCCGCCGGGCTGGAGCTGTTCCTGCTGTCGGAGGATCCGGCGCGGCTGATGTTCACCACCGACCACCCGAACGGCGCGCCGTTCACCGCCTACCCCGACCTGATCGCCCTGCTGATGTCGCGCGACAAGCGCGAGGAGTGGATGCAGACCGTGTCGCAGGAGGCGCTGGAGCTGACCACGCTGCGCTCCCTGTCGCGCGAGTACACGCTGTCCGAGATCGCCACCATGACCCGCGTCGGTCCCGCCCGCCTGCTCGGCACGCCCGACCGCGGCCACCTCGCGGCAGGTGCTCGCGCCGACATCGCCGCCTACCGCGACGGGGCGGACCGCGCGGCGATGTTCCGCGACGCGGCGTTCGTGTTCAAGGACGGGCGGCTGGTGTGCCGCGACGGCGTGGTCACCGGCGGCTTCAGCGGTGCGCTCGCGGTGCGGCCGGGGTTCGACACGGCGATCGATCGCAGGCTGGCGGCGTTCTACGACGGGATCTACGGGATACGGCACGACGCGTTCGACGTGCCCGAGGGGATCATGTCGTTCGAGACGGTGGCGTGCTCGGCGTGAGGCAGGAAGCAAGCTTGGGCTCTGCCCAAACCCGCCAGGGGCGAGCCGCCCCTGGACCGGCGTTACCTAAGTTCAGGATTCTCAAGGCGAGCCTTGAGCGGAGTCCAGAGGCAGAGCCTCTGGCCTGCCTTGCTTCGAAGGCGGCGCCATGACCGACGTGCAGATCGACGACACCTTCGCCGAGGCGTTCGACATGCGCGCCACGGCGCTGGTCATCACCGCCGACACCGAGCGCTGGGCCCGCCAGGCCGCGACCAGCGCCACCGGCTTCGCGACCTCGATCATCGCCTGCGGCGTGGAGGCCGGCATCGACCGGATGCTCTCGCCGGACGAGACCCCGGACGGGCGCCCCGGCGCGCGGGTGCTGATGTTCGCCGGCTCCTCGGGCGAGCTGCAGAAGCAGCTGATCAACCGCGTCGGCCAGTGCGTGCTGACCTGCGCGGGGGCAGCCTGCTACGCGGGGCTGGACGGCGAGCCGCTGAAGATGGGCGACACCCTGCGCTACTTCGGCGACGGCTGGCAGATCAGCAAGCGGCTCGACGGGCGCAGGTTCTGGCGCGTGCCGGTGATGGACGGAGAGTTCGTCTGCGAGGGCACCACCGGCCTGACCAAGGGCGCGGTGGGCGGCGGCAACCTGATCCTAATGGGGCGGGACGCGGAGCGCACGCTGCGCGCGGCCGAGGTGGCGGCGGAGGCGGTCGCCGCGATGCCGGACGTGATCGCACCATTCCCCGGCGGGATCGTGCGCTCCGGGTCGAAAGTCGGCTCGAAGTACAAGACGCTGATGGCGTCCACCAATCACCACTACTGCCCGACTCTGCGCGGCAGCGTGGACTCCGAGCTCGACGCGGACACCGGCTCGGTGCTGGAGATCGTCATCGACGGGCTGACGCCGGAGTCCGTGGCCAATGCGATGCGCGCGGGGCTGCGGGCGGCAATCGAGCTGGGGCCGGAGCAGGGCTGCACGCGGATCGGCGCCGGCAACTACGGCGGCAAGCTCGGCAAGCACCACTACCGGCTGCGGGAGCTGCTGTCGTGAGCGTCACCCGGTTCCGCCTGCGCGACGCGCCGGAAGGGCGGCTCGATCTGTCGGTGCTGGTGCCGCATCGGCTCGCCGGACTGGACGAGGCGGCGATCGGGCGGCTGCGGCTGGCGGGCGGCCGCCAAGCCCCGACCGTGGGCGACCTGTTCGAGATGTCCGCGGGCGAGGCCGATTCCGTGGTGATCGAGGGCGGCTCGGCGCTGCTCGACCATGTCGGCGCCGGGCTGGAGAGCGGGTCGCTGGTGCTGGAAGGCGATGCCGGCGACTTCGCGGGCCGCGGCATGGGCGGCGGGCGGCTGGAGCTGCGCGGCAGCGTGGGGCGGCTTGCGGCCTCCGGGCTGCGGGGCGGGATGGTTGAGATCGCGGGCGATGCCGGCGCGCTGCTCGCAGGACCCGCGCCTGGCGAGCGCGCAGGCATGGATGGCGGTGTGGTGCTGCTGCGCGGCGGGGCGGGCGCGCAGGCATGCGACCGGATGCGGCGCGGTGTCGTGGTCGTCGAGGGTGACGTGAAGGAGCACGCGGCCAGCCGCATGGTCGCGGGCACGCTCGTGGTGTGCGGTCGGACAGGGGCGTCGCCCGGCGTGCTGCTACGGCGTGGGACGGTGG
Organism: uncultured Acetobacteraceae bacterium; assembly: GCA_964236315.1. GTDB lineage: Bacteria > Pseudomonadota > Alphaproteobacteria > Acetobacterales > Acetobacteraceae > CAXSEF01. Next base: position 15,828 of record CAXSER010000005.1, read on the forward strand.
TGCTCGGCCATGCCGTGCCGGCGCCGGACGGGTTCCTGCCGAGCGGGCGCACCCCGGGCGTATTCCAGCAACTGCTCGTCTCGGCGCTGCGTCCCCTCAGTTCCGCGGCAGCCGAGACGGCAGCGCGGGCCGGGCTGCGGCTACTCGGCGACCAGGCGGCGCTGGGCAGGGGCGAGATGCTGATGCCGGGATAGAGGCCGCTTGGAATTCCCTGGTGCGGGGCCATACGATTCCATGGGAGGGCCGGCGATGAACATGGTGGATCTGATCGTAATGGTGTGCGCGCTGGCAGGCGGTACCTGCCAGGAGAAGCACATGCTGTTCGAGTCGCACGGCACGCTGGCCCAGTGCATGGTTGAGGCGCAACCCTATCTCGCGCAGTGGATCGGCGACCATCCCGACGTGCAGGTGAAGACCTGGCGGTGCGCCTGGCCCGAGGGCCAGTCGGACAAGAACTGACAGGCGGGCAGCCTTCTGCCGCCCGGCACGTTGACAAGGAAGCTGGGCGGCAGGGACACTCCGTCGGCTTGGCTGATGCCGGCACGAAGATCGCACGGCTTGATACGAAACGTCGGCCGCAGGGCCAAGGGGAGGTTTTCTTGAAGCGCTTCATCACCACCGGGGCGGCCGTGGCCGCTCTTGCCACGTTCGCCTTCACCGCCTTGCCGGCCCGTGCGGACGATCCGGCGCCGGCCGCTGCCGCCGCGACGCCTGCTTCGGACTCCGTCGGTGATGCGGCGGCGGGCGAGAAGACCTTTGCGGTATGCAAGGCATGCCACCAGATCGGTCCGAACGCGCACAACGCCGTCGGGCCCGTGCTCAGCGGCGTCGTCGGACGCAAGGCCGGGACTTACCCGGGCTACAGCTATTCCGAGGCGAACAAGAACTCCGGTCTGACGTGGGACGTCGCCACCTTGCAGAAGTATCTGGCAGGGCCGCAGAAGCTCGTGCCGGGCACGAAGATGATCTACCCGGGCTTTCCCAACAACCCGGAGAAGTCGAACAACGTTATCGCCTATCTGAGCCAGTTCAACGAGGACGGCTCCAAGAAGTAGGCGGCCTGCCCGTTGCCCGTGTTGCGGGCGGCGGGCATGGTCTATGCGTTCAGCCTGATCGCATGCCGAGCGCCAAACGTACTAGGTCTGCCGTACGTGCCACACCGAGCTTCGTCTTGAGCTGGGTGCAGGCATTGGCAATGGTCTTGTAGCCGACACCCAGGGCCTCCGCGATCCCGCCCAGGCTTCGGCCTTCGCCGAGCAGGCGGAGGATCTCAAGTTCGCGCTCGCTGAGCTGGCCCATTGGATCGCCCGCGCTGACGGAGAGCAGGGCCATCTCCTGGGCGATGTCGTGCTGGATGTGACGTTGCCCATCGCTCACCTTGCGCACCGCCAGGAGCACCTCGTCGGCCGAGGCGTTCTTGCTCAGGAATCCGCGCGCGCCGGCCTCCATCGCGCGGGCGGCATACAACGGCTCGGCATGCATGCTCAGCACCAGCACCCGCAGGCCGCCATGTTCGGCCACCAGGCGGCGCAGCAGTTCCAGTCCGCTGATGCCCGGCAGGTTGAGGTCAAGCACCACCAGACGCGGGCGCTCCAGGCACGCCAGGGCAAGCGCCTCCTCGCCGGTCGCAGCCTCGCGGATCGGGGTGTCGTCGAGCGTGGCCAGCAGCCGGCGCAGCCCGGCGCGCACGATGGCGTGGTCGTCGACGAGGAGGATGCTCATCGCGACGGCGCCTGGAACATCGGCATCATGCCTCCGCATGCGACCAGCACCGTCGTGTCCGTGACAAGGTCCGCTGGGCGACCGAGGGAGACCGGCATCGCACCGTGGCTTGTGGCGGGCGCGCCAGCCCCGGTGTCGGGTATGCGCGCGGCGACCAGCCAGCCTCCATCCGGCGACCGGCCGGCTGCGAGCGTGCCGGAGAGCGCGGTCACCCTCTCTCGCATCCCAGCCAGGCCCCGTCCCGGCGCGATCGCGCCACCAGGCACGGTGCCACGCGGAGGCGCACCGGTGTCGTTGCAGACGTGCGCGGTGACGAACCCGGTGGGGTCGCGAGCAAGCACGATCCCGATCCGGGTGGGCCGGGCATGGCGCATCGCATTGCTCAGGCTTTCCTGGACGACGCGGTAGAGCGCCTCCTCCACCGCCTCGGCCGGGCGAGGGTCGAGCTCGACCGACACCATGATCGACAAGGCCAGGTCCCGTGCCTGCCAGAACGCGGCCAGCTCGGCGACGGCGGCCACCAGGCCGAACTCGGCGGCACGCAGCGGGCGCAGGCGGCCGAGGATGTCGCGCACGTGACGCTGCACATGGCTGATCGAGTCCTGGATCAGCCGAACCTCGTCGGCGATCATGGGCACTGAAATCGCGGGCACACCGGCCTCGCGCGAACCCGGCGTTCCCGCGGACACGGGAGGCCCCTCTGCTATGGTTTCGCCCAGCAGGCGCAGGATCGTGGCGGCGGTCATCGTCACCGCGAACAGCGCAGGGCCGACCTCGTCGTGCAGGTCGCGGGCCAGATCGGCGCGCTCCTCCTCCTGCAGGCTGGCCATCTGCTCGGCGAGGCGGCGGTTGCGGCCGTCCACGCCGTCCAGGCGCACCGACATCCGGTTGAAGCCGCGTGCCAGTCCGGCCAGCTCGGGCGGTCCGCGCGCGGGGACACGGACGTCGCGGTCGCCCGCCTCGATGCGCCCCAGCCCGTCCGCCACGTCGGCAAGGGGCCGCAGGGCGCCGCGCAGCATCAGGTGCACCAGCAGGACCGCCGGCACGCAGAACACCGCGAAGCCCAGAAGTTCGTCGCGCAGGCTGCCCCAGACCTCAAGCAGCTCGTTGGCGGGGTCGGCGCGCAGCAGCACCGTGCCCGCGGCCTGGCGCACCAGCACCGGGGCCGGCCCGTGTCCCACAAGGGACGCGAACCAGCCGGGGACCGGATCGCCGCCGCTTGCCAGGGTCGAGGCGCGCAGCACCTCGCCGTCGGGACCGAGCAGCACCGCCTGCACGTGGCGGTCTCCGTTGAACTCCGCCACCAGACGGGCCAGCCGGGCCGGCTCCTCGCGCGCCGTGGCGTCGCCGCGCACCGTCTGCGCCGCCACCAGCAGCGCCGCGCCCAGCTCCGTGTGCAGGCGCTGCGCCGCCTGCCATGCGGCCAGCCCGGTTGCCACGCCGAGGCCGAGGCCGAGCAGCAGCACGATCAGCACGGTCAGGCGGGCACGCAGGGACATCGCGCTGTTCTACCGGGTCCGCCCGGGGTCGAGAAGGCGAGGAAACGCCTAGTTCTGCCCAGGACCTGCCAGGAGCGGCGTCTCCAGGATCCGGAAGTCCGGTCGTGACTCCGCATGGCCGGGAGTGTCAGGTGATGGGCACGAGGCAGCTCCCTCACGGGGCGACGGCCTTGCCTCTTCCGTCACGCCGCGTCGCGTGGGACCCTTGCAGGGTTGAGGGGACGAGGGTGGGATGGCAACTGCGCTGCTGCCGGACGAGCTGGTGTTCGTGGGGATGTGCGACCTGTCGGGCCATGTGCGCGGCAAAGGCATGTTGCTGGCCGATCTTGCGTCGCGCGCGGCGCGCGGGGTCGGCATCGTGCCCTCGGCGATCATGATGTCCGCATTCGGACCGATCTTCGAGACGCCCTACGGCACGCAGGGCGACTTGGCGCTGGTGCCGGATCTCGGGACACTTGTCGACGTCGCGTTCGCCGAGGACGAGGGCGAGCGGTTCTGCCTCGGCGACGTCATGACGATGGATGGGTCGCCCTGGGCGTGCTGCCCGCGCAGCTTCCTGCACCGCGCGATCGCGGCGCTGCGCGAGGAGACCGGGCTGATCGTGCACGCCGCTTTCGAGCAGGAGTTCACCTACGCCGGCGTGCCCGACCGGCCCGCGTCCTACCGGCTGCGCAGCGTGCGCGAGGCGGGGCGGTTCGGCGGGCTGCTGCTCGCGGCGCTGAACCAGGCGGGGGTGACGCCGGAGGGGTTCATGGCCGAGTACGGCCCGCGGCAGTTCGAGGTCACGGTGCGTCCGCGCATGGCACTGCGCGCGGCCGACGAGGCGGTGATCACCCGCGAGCTGATCCGCGCGGTGGCGGCACGCTGCGTGCCGCCGGATGGCGCCGGCGCGTCGGATGCGGAGCGTGGCGGCGGGCATGGCACGGTTCCTCCAGGAGGGGTGCGTGCGGCAGCCGTCAGCCTGGCGCCGATGCCGACGCCGGAGGGGATCGGCAACGGCACGCACATCCACCTCAGCCTGGTGGACGCGAACGGCGGGCCTGCGCTGTGCGACGATGCGGGGGCGCAGCTCTCTTCCCTGGGGCGCCGGTTCGTGGCCGGGCTGCTGCACCACATGCCGGCACTGTGCGCGCTGACCGCGCCGTCCGTGGCGTCGTACTACCGGCTGCGGCCAGGCCGCTGGGCGCCGAGCGTCGCCGATCTCAGGCTGCGGGACCGGGGTGCCGCGGTGCGGATCTGCCCGGTGTTCCCCGGCGGCTCTGAGCCGGCGCCGCTCCAGTTCAACGTCGAGTTCAGGGTCGGCGACGCGACCGCGAGTCCCTACATCGCGCTCGGGGCATTGATCCGGGCCGGGCTGGACGGCGTACGGCGAGGGCTCGAAGTGCCTGAGACGCCGGGCGCGCTGCCGGAGTCGCTGGCGGCGGCGCTCGCGGCGCTGGCGGCGGATACCGAGGCACGGGAATGGATGGGGGAGGAACTGATGACGGCCTACGAGATGCTGAAGGCCTCTGAGCAGGCGTCGCTCGCCGGACTCGACGACGCCGAGATCTGCGGGCGCTATGCCGATGCATACTGAGCCCCTGTTGCGTGGGCACGAGCCGGCACCGGTCGAGGTGCTGCGTCCGGACGGCCGCTCACCCCTGGTGCTGACCGCGGACCACGCAGGACGGCGGATTCCCGAGGCACTCGGTCGGCTCGGCGTGGCGGAAGCGGAGCTGGGCCGCCACATCGCCTGGGACATCGGCATCGCGGGCGTGGCGACAGGACTGTCCGAGGCGCTCGACGCAGCCCTCGTGATGCAGCGCTACTCGCGGCTGGTGATCGACTGCAACCGCGACCCCGGGGTGCCCAGTTCGATGCCGCAGGTCAGCGAGGCGACGCCGATCCCCGGCAACGAGGGGCTGGGCACGGAGGACCGGCAGCGGCGGATCGACACGCTGTTCAACCCCTACCATGACGCGATCACCAGGCTGCTCGACCAGCGGGGCGGCACGGGTCGGCGCAGCGTGCTGATCGCGCTGCACAGCTTCACGCCGGTCTATCTGGGCGAGCAGAGGCCGATGCATGTGGCGGTGCTCTACAACCGCGATGCCCGCCTGGCGCTGGCGCTGCGCGGTCTGCTGATGGCGGAAGGCGATCTGGTCGTGGCGGAGAACGAGCCCTACCGGGTCAGCGACCTCACGGACTACACGGTGCCGGTGCACGCGGAGCGGCGCGGGCTGCTGCATGTGGAACTCGAGATACGGCAGGACCTGATCGGCGACGCGGCTGGAGAGGCGGAGTGGGCGGCGCGGCTGGCGCGATTGCTCCCTGCGGCCGTCGCGGCGATCGATGCGGGGTAGACTGGCGGCCGGGCCGGCACGATCCGGAGCCTAAGACGGCGGACGCATGCCGCGGGTATGGTCCGTGCGACCGTTTGGGCAGGATTGATTGGCTGTCCGGACTCCCGCATGTCCAATCGGAATGTCTCCCGACTTTTCGCATCCAAGCATTCCTGCCGAGGACACCTTTGCAGGCCGGTGCGTCCCGTCTGCGCTGCGAGGGATTCAGACCGGCGGACAAACGAAGGGCCGGGTGTTGCCACCCAGCCCTTCGTCAATGCAGCGCGAACGGCGCCGCGGTTCTGGAAGCCGAACCCTACTTGATGGCGCCGTTCAGGCCGGCCGGGAAGAAGCTGTTCGCGGACGGAGCAGCCCCGAGATAGACAATGTCGAGCACCTGGGTCGTGGTGCGCGTGAAGGCGAGCGAGTTGGCGTCGGTCGGCGTGATGTTGAGGCTGCCGTTGACCAGGATACCCTGATCATCGGGCACGGCGGTGGGCTGCGAGGCGGCAGCCCGCAGCGCGGAAATGGCGGCGGTGGCGGCATACTGGCCGGCCGCGGCAAGGCGCGTGCGGATCTGGCCGGCGTGGTAGGCCTCGACCGCGAGGATCGACGCCGCAGCCGTCAGATAGGTCTTGTCGGTGATCAGCGCGGCGGCGCCGGCATAGGCGGTCACGCCGACGTCCTCGAAGATGTAGGCGCCAAGGAGGAAGCTGGCCTCGTCGGCGAAGGGGTTGAAGGTCTGCGTCGAGTTGATCAGCCCGGCCGCCTGCGCCGCGGCGGTGAAGCTCGTGGACAGGTTGATCGCGGGACGATCGACGGGCGTGCCGCCGGCCGCGGTGATGGCCGCACGCAGGAAGCGCACGTGGTTGAGCTCGTCACCGGCGATCTCGGCCGCATACTGGGCCGCAGCGGTGGTGGTGAACGGGACGGCCGTGCCGCCGGTGACCGCGCCAGGCGCAGTGCCGATGTCGGCGGCGGTCAGGCCGTTGCCGCTCAGGCCGCGCAGGTAGAACTCCGCCTCGAGATACTCGAGGTTGAGCGCGAAGTTCAGGACGGCGAGGTCGACGTTGGCGGTCTGGGCGACGGCCTTCTTCGACGTCAGGCCGCCCATCGCAAGAGCGCCGAGAGCCGCAGCGCTGAAGCCGCCGGTCCGCAGCACGCCGCGCCGCTTGAGGCCGAGCTTGGCAGTCGTAAGCCCGTTGAGATTCATTGGATGTACCTTCCCCAGCGATTCGCATGCAGGGACGCGCGCCCGCTGGGGCGGCATCACCGTCGCGACGACCACCCCGGCCGCCGATGGATTACGGCGCAGATCGCCCGGCGGATGCATACACGTTTGATTGATGAAAAGGACGGCGCTCCCGGGCGATCCGGACGATCCTCGGCCCGCCGGCGGCAGGCGGATCGAACAGGGCGTGGGCCGCACCTGTGACCATGTCCTGATAGTCACGGCCGAGCATGGGCGTGTGCGAATGGTAGTATCCCACGGCAGTCATCAGGTCGCCGCGCGCCTCGTGCAGATAGGTGCGCATCACGGCTCCGGACGCCGCGATGTTGAAGCAGGGGTCGGCGATCAGGCGCGCGCGCACGTCGGGAGGCGCCATGCGGGTCACACGGGCGATCGGCTGTATCCAGAGCGTGTTGATCTGCATGACGCCGAGGTCCTCGGTGCCATTGGCGTTGCGGTGCACGGAGCCGGGCACCCCCCCCTCGATGACGTGGATCGATGGCAGCACCCTCGGCGGCAGCGCGTAGAACGCGGCCGTGGCTGCCATGCACGCCAGGAACGGCACGGGCATCGTCGTCGCCTCCCTGCACAAGGCGGATCGGACGGAGGCGTGTGCACCCTGCCCTGCCTGCCCGGGTTGCGGTCCGTGGCCGGAGCGCGCTGACGCAAGTTTCGGCTGCGAGTGGCGGTGCCGGCAAGTGCAATCCGGCCGGCGCGCCGCAGCAGTGCGGCAGCCGCGCTGCGTGCCCGGCCAAGCGTGTCCCGCGCGCAAGGACGCGGGGCGTCCTGCCACGCGGGACATTTCCCGGCCGGACCGGTGCGAGATGTCCTGCGTGGCAGGACAGTCGCGTCCTGCGGCGCGGGACATTCCGTGGCTTTTTTGTGGCGGTGTCCTGCCGCGCAGGACGTTTCTGGGGTGTCGGTGGCAGGGGCGTCCTGCGCGACAGGACGGAAGCCAGGGCGGGCGGCGAGGCGTCGATGTCACCGGGGGCGGCTTGGCCGAGCCGGCCTGGACCCCTAGATTGGGGCACATGAAGCAGCGCACGCACTCCCGGCCGGACGAGGCAGGATTCACCCTGCTCGAGGTTCTCGTCGTCATCGCGATCCTGGGGCTGCTCATCGGGCTGGTGGCGCCCAACGTGCTGCAGAGGCTTGGAGGGGCGCGCGTCAACGTGGCCCAGCAGCAGATCAGCGGCGGGATCGGGGCGGACCTCGACATCTACAAGCTCGACGTCGGCGCCTATCCGACCACTGAGCAGGGCCTTGAGGCGCTGGTGGAGAAGCCGTCGGACGTGACCGGCTGGAGCGGGCCCTACATCAAGGGCGGCAAGGTGCCGCTCGACCCCTGGAACCACCCGTACAGCTATCGCGAGCCCTCGACCCGCGCCGGGCACGACTACGACCTGTGCTCTGGCGGACCTGCGGCCGGGGGAGCGGGCGAGCCCGGGCCGGGCACGATCTGCAATCCGTAGGTCCTGCGACCGCGGCGGGTTTCGGCGACACATGAGCGGGCACGGCGCCGGATTCCGCCAAAGAACGCGTCGCCCAGGGCACCGGCCCTCGGCGCCCCCTTTCTTCCAGAAGACAACCCGGACGCCCAACCCTTGGCGGACCTTGTGGCCGGGCCGCTATCTCGCCTCGTCGTCACCGGCAGCAGGTCATCCCTGTCCCCAATCGAGCACCCGCCATGGGGTGATCCCGCTGCCGCCAACCTGCACCACGGCACGGCGCGAGAACACCGCGCCGCTGGCCATGTGCACGGTCGCGGTGACCTCGACCACGGTGACCTCGGGCACCGCGTCGGCGACGCCGCCGCCGCCCAGCGCACGGATCGCCTGTGCCACGATCGGATCGGCAAGGGAAAGGCGAGGCTCGCCCACCGCGAACACGGAGAGGTGTGGCCGGAGGCGGTCGAACAGCGCCGGAGTCATGCCGCGCACCAGAGCGACGTCGTCGACACTGCCGAACGGCGTGCCGGCGGGGGCCACCGCGAGCCCGGCAGCGCGGTAGGCCGCCGCCGCGGTGGGCTGCCCGGGCATCGCGGGCGGGGTGTGCCAGTCCACGATCGCCTGCGCGGCCAGGCCGGCCGTGTGCGGGTCCGTGCCGAGCGCCACGATCACGGCGGAGAGCAGGTCGGCCTGCGCGGTGTTCGGGTTCACCTTGCCGCCCTGGTCGTGCAGCACGATCGCGGCGCGGCCGCGGGCCACCGGCAGGACATGCTCGGCACCGTCGGGGAGCCAGCGGGCGCCGGAGCCGTCGAGCATGTGGAACATCGCCGCCTGCACCGCACCGTCGGCGGCAAGCTCGGCGGCGGCGTCGCGGCGCAGGTTGGCGGCGATCTGCGCCTCGCCCCGGCCGGCGGAGGTGAGCTGCGTCACCAGGAGCGTGAGGAGCACCACGGTCCAGAGCACGATCAGGAGGGCGAAGCCACGCTCGCGGGAAGCAGGGTCAGGCTCTGCCCGAATCCGCAAAAGGTCCGAGGATCCTTCGATCCCCTGACTTGAGTAAGAGATTCTCAAGGCGAGCCTGGAGCGGAGTCCAGAGGCGGAGCCTTTGGCCTTGCTTTCTCTTCCGGGTGTCACCGGTCGATGCCGATGCGGCTCCGTGTCGGGGCCAGCGGGTCGGCGGAGCCGTTCGCCGGCAGGTAGCGCAGCGTCTCCGGCACGGCCGCGGCGCCGCGCAGGCCCTCGCGCAGGTCCTCGGTCAGGGCGCGGGCGTCGCGGCCGTCGTGGATGACGTGGGGCGTGATCAGCACGAGCAGCTCGGTGCGCGTGCGGGCATTGGACTGGGTGCCCGCGAACAGGCTGAGGATGGGGATGTCCTTGAGGAACGGGATGCCGCCGTTGGAGCGGGTGTCGCTGTCCTGGATCAGGCCGGCGAGGCCGATGGTGTCGCCGTCCTGCACCACGACGCGGCTCTCGACGGCGCGCTCCTGGAAGGTGGGTGTGTTGACGCTGGCGGTGGTCGCGGTGGTGGCGGCGACGACGGAGCTGACCTCCTGGCTGATGTCGAGCGTGACCAGGCCGCCGCTGTTCACCCGGGGCGTGACCTGCAGGATCACGCCGGTCTCGCGGTAGTCGTATGAGTTCACCACGTTGGCCGAGCTGGTGATCGTGCTCTGCTGCTGGCCGGTGAGGTAGGGGACGAGGTTGCCGACCTGCAGTCGGGCGGGCTGGTTGTCGACCACGGTCAGCTCGGGCGAGGACAGCACGCGGACCTTGGAGACGGCCTGCAGCGCCGAGATCGCGATGTTCTGCCCGTTCGGGCCGGTCAGCAGGAAGCCGCCGGTGCCGACCGGGTTGTTGCCGGTGCCCGGGGCCGCGAGTGCGGTGGTGCCGCTCTGGCTCAGCAGGCCGCTGAGGCCGCCGGAGAAGTAGAACTGGGTGCCGTACTGCAGGCTGTCGTTGAGGTCGACCTCGGCGATGGTGGCGTCGATGCGCACCTGCAGCGGCAGGATGTCGATCTTGCGCAGCATCGCCTCGACCGTGTCGGTCTCGGCGGGGGTGCCGTAGGCGAGGACGGCGTTGTTCTGCGAGTTGGGAATGATGCGCATGGCGTCCGGGCGCTGGTCGGCGCCGCCGCCGGTGGCGCCGCCGGGAGAGCTGGTGTCGAGGCCGCCGAGCAGGGGGTTGGACGCGGCCTGCTGCGCGCCGCCGGCGCTGGCGCCCCCGAGGCCGCCGGAGCTGCCGCCCAGGCCGCCGGAACTGCTGCCGCCGAGGCCGTTGGAGCCGCCGCCGCCGCCCAGGCCGGCCGCGCCGCCGATCTGGGAGCCGGAGTTGGAGCCGAAGCCGCTGCCGGACCCGCCGGTGCTGCTGCTGCCGGAGCGCTGGCCGGAGCCCTGCTGCGGCGGCTGGGCGGTGACGTTGTTGGGGGTGAAGGCCTGCTGCAGCACGTAGGCGATGTCGTTGGAGCGGCTGTTCTGCAGGTAGAACACGTGCCAGGAGCGCACCGTGCGGCGGCGGGTCCTCTCCACCAGGGCGTAGACGCGGCGCACGTCCTCGATCACGCGCTCGCTGCCGCCCACGGCCAGCACGGCGTCGATGCGCGCCATCGGCACGATGCGCACGCCGGACGCGCCGGCGCCTCCCGCACCTGCCCCGGCTCCCGCCGCGCCGGCGCCCGACCTGAAGGCGGCGGTCAGGGCGGTGGCGAAGTCCTGGGCATCGCCGGAGGTGACGGGGAGCAGGGCGTAGGACTGGCCGGCCAGCGTGTCGACGTCGAAGGCGCGGGCGAGGCTGACCAGGCTGTCGCGCGAGCCGGGGTCGCCGCTGACCACCAGGGCGTGGCCGTCGGGGCTGGCGATCACCTTGGCGCCGTTCTGCGCGTAGGGCTGCAGCACCTTGGCCAGCTCGTCGCCGGCGGCGTAGCGCAGCGGCACGACGGTGCCGCCGGACAGGCCGGGCGAGCCGAGGCCGCCGGTGCCGGCGGCGGCGGGCAGCACGCGGTACAGCCCGCCGCTCTGCACCAGCGTGGCGCCGCTCTGCGAGAGCAGGGCCTGCAGTGTGGGGATCAGCTGGGCGCGCGACAGGGGGGATGCGGTGCGCAGGGTGGCGGTGCCGTGCACGGACGGGTCTATCGTGTAGTTGACGTGCAGCATCGCGCCGAGGATCTGCGCCACGACCTCGCGGATGTCGGTGTCCGCGAAGTCGAGGTTGATGTCGCCGCCGCCGGATCGGCCGCCGGCCTCGCCGCCGCCCGCGCCCGCGCCCTGGGCGGCGTTGCGGCCGATGCTGATCTCTGCGGGGGTAGCCTGGTCGCGACGGCCGACCGGGCCGTCGATGCGCGGCGAGGCCACGGCGCCGCCGGTGTTCGGCGACGGCAGCGGGCGGAGCGGCGCCTCGACGTCGTGGGTGCGCGGGTCCAGGCCGCAGCCCGACACGGCGCACAGCAGG
>CAXSER010000006.1:0-23662 GCA_964236315.1 uncultured Acetobacteraceae bacterium
CTCCCCCTGGCGGGTCCAGGGCAGAGCCCTGGCCTTCCCTATCGGACCGGATGGAAGTGCGCGTACACCCTGCGCGCCGTCTCCTTGTTGATTCCTGGCGCCGCCTCGAGGTCCCCCAGTCCCGCCTGCTTGACGCCGCGCGCCGAGCCGAAGTGGTTAAGCAGGGCTCGCTTGCGGGCCGGCCCCACGCCCTCGATGTCGTCGAGCTCGCTGGTGGTAAGCGCGCGCGAGCGCCCGGCGCGATGGGTGGTGATGGCGAAGCGATGCGCCTCGTCGCGCAGCCGCTGCAGATAGTAGAGCACGGGGTCGCGCGGCGGCAGTTGGAACGGCGCGGTGTCGGCGGTGTGGAACCACTCGCGGCCGGCGTCGCGGTCCGGGCCCTTGGCGATGGCGACGAGCTTGACGTCGGTGACGCCGAGGTCGTCGAGCACGGCGCGCACGGCGGAGTACTGCCCGGCGCCGCCGTCGATCAGCACGATGTCGGGCCAGTCCGGCGGGGTGGTGGAGGCGTCGTCGTGCTCGCGCAGCGCGCGGCCGAAGCGGCGCTCCAGCACCTCGCGCATCATCGCGAAGTCGTCGCCCGGGGTGATCGGGCCCTTGATCGCGTACTTGCGGTAGGCGTTGCGGGTGAAGCCCTCCGGCCCGGCGACCACCATCACGCCGTAGGCGGCGGTGCCCATGATGTGGCTGTTGTCGTAGGTCTCGATCCGGGTCGGCGGGGCCTCCAGGCCGAACAGCTGGGTCACGCCGTCGAGCAGCTTCGACTGCCCGGCGCTCTCGGCCAGGCGCCGCTCCAGAGCCTCGCGGGCGTTGAGCGCGGCGTGGTCCACCACGGCGCGCTTCTCGCCGCGCTGCGGGACGGCGATCTCGACGCGGCGCTCGGCCTTGAGCGACAGGGCCTCCTCGATCAGCGCGACCTCGGGCAACTCGTGGTTGGAGAGCAGCATCGGCGGCGGCGGCTTGTCGTCGTAGAACTGAGCGATGAAGGCGGCGAGGATGTCGCCCGCCTCGTCGGCGCGGGCGTGGCTGGGGAAGAACGCGCGGTTGCCGTTGTTGCGACCGCCGCGGATGAAGAAGACCTGCACGCAGGTCTGCCCGGCGATCTGCCAAGCGGCAACGATGTCGGCGTCGTCCAGGCTGGCCGGGTTGATGACGCCGCTGCCCTGCACGTGGGTCAGGCCGCGGATGCGGTCGCGGATTGCGGCGGCGCGCTCGAACTCCAGCTTCTCGGCCGCCTCCTCCATCTCGGCGGCGAGCGTGCGCTGCACGGCGCCGGCCTTGCCGCCGAGGAAGGCGCGAGCCTGCTCGACCAACTCCGCATACCCCGCCTCGTCGATGCGCCCGACGCAGGGCGCGGAGCAGCGCTTGATCTGGTGCAGCAGGCAGGGGCGAGAGCGGTTGGCGAACACCGTGTCCGCGCAGGAGCGCAGCAGGAACACGCGCTGCATGGCGGTCACGGTCTGGTTTACCGCCCACGCCGACGCGAACGGCCCCCACGAGTTGACCCGCGCGCCCTTCGAGCCGCGCCCGCGGTGCTTGGTGATCTGCGGGAAGGCGTGCCCCTCGGTGAGCATCAGCCAGGGATAGGACTTGTCATCGCGCAGTACGATGTTGAAGCGCGGCTTGAGGCGCTTGATCAGGTTGGCCTCGAGCAGCAGCGCCTCGGCCTCGGTGTGGGTGGTGACGATCTCCATCGACACGGTCTCGGAGACCATGCGGCGCAGGCGCTCCGGCATGCGGGCAATCTGGGTATAGGAGTACACGCGCTTCTTCAGCGAGCGGGCCTTGCCGACGTAGAGCGCCTCGCCTTTGGCATCGAGCATCCGGTAGACGCCCGGGCTCAGCGGCATGGTGAGCAGGGCGCGTTCGATCACGCCCACGCCCCTCAGTGTGCGGGGAGCGTCGTCCGGGTCGACCTGGGAGAGGACAGTCTGGTCCTGGCCTGCAGGCAGTCCGGACGTCGGCGCGAGGGGAGCCTCGCCGGAAGGAATGTTGGTAGCCGTGAGAAGCGGATCGGATGGCATGAGCACGATATAGTGCGCGTGGCGTCACACCGGGAGCGCCCGGGTGGCGGGCGTGTTCACGGATCGTCCCGCGGCGGCGATGACGGGCTTGGTTCATCCACCATGGCTGTGGATAAGTCTGTGGGCAGGCTTTGGACAGGACGATGGGAGCGGCGGATTTCCGCCAGCTCCGACAGGTTGCCCAACAAACAGGCTTTCAGGTCAAACCTTTGTATTTGTTGGCTTTCTCATCGGACTGACGGAGTCGCGCACGAGGCCCAACTGACATCCCCCTGCAATCATCGGAAGTCAATCGCGCAGGTGGACGAAATGCAGAGCGATTCCAAGCGCGTGCCGATCCGCGCCCTGTCCGGCCGCAAGCCCGTCGCCGGGATGGCCTTGCGGCAGGCGATGAAAGCCGCGCTGTCAGGAGGGCCGCCTCGGTGCGCATGGCCCGACCCTACACCTGGGCCGGCACCGTGCGCGACGCTGCGATGCCAAGGCAGGCGGTTTCGCAAAGGTTGTTGCAGCTCCGCCCAGGCCGTTGCCCAGGCCGGGCAGGCCGACGCGAACGTGACCTGCTTGAGCCCTGCGTGAATCGTGCGACAAGGGCGGCCAGATGCTCGCACCGTTCTCCTCCGACGACCTTGGCCGTACCTTCGACGCACGCACCCTGACCCGGGGGCGAAGTCTCGTGCTGCTGGGCGCCGTCCAGGTCCGTGTCGGCGAAGACGCCATCACGGCCACTGTGGAGGAGCACGGCGTCAGGCGCACCACCACGCTTGTCTCCGCGGTCCGCGCGCACCGCGTGGTATTCGACAGCCAATGCACGTGCCAGATCCGCGCCTGCGTGCACCTGGCAGCCACGGCGTTCGCGGCGCTGGACCGCACCCCGGCGCTGCGCCGCGTGGAGCAGAAGAATTTTCTCGGTGGGCTGTCCGAGACGCCGCGCGCTGTAGCCGCCCCGGAGCCGCGCCGGCTGGTCTACGACGTGGCGCCGGGGGCGGGGGCGAACGCGTGCTTCGTCTCGCCGCTCTGGGTCGGCGAGCGCAGCGGGCGCAGCGAGGCTACCACGCCGCGCAAGGTCGCAACCGAACCGGGCGTCGGCGAGTCCGACCGCGCGATCGTGGCGCTGCTTGGCGGAGGCGACGTGGCGCGCGCCGGCATTCCGGCGGCGCGGCTGGCCGAGCTGCTGTCGACACTGGTGCGCTCCGGGCAGGGGCGGTGGTCGGCCACGGGGCGCAAGCTGGTGGCCGGCGAGGAGCGCATCTTCCCGGCCAACGTGCCGCCGCGCCTGCCGCCGAAATCCGCGGTGCTGCTGGGCGGCACCGGGCCCTGGTACGTGGACGGCGCCACCGGGCAGGTCGGCCGGGTGAAGCTGCGCCAGACGCGCGCACGCGCGCCGGTGGTGCAACCGCGTGCGCGCCGGCCGGAGCCGGTCGCGGTGCGCGCGGCCGCCAGCGAGCAGGTGATCGTCGAGCGCGACGCGACGCCGGTGCTGCAGCTCAGCCGGCTGGAGTGCCCCGACGACTACGGCAAGATGCAGCAGATCGACGCGCTGACCTTGGACTTCGACTACGGCGACGTGCGCATCGGCGGCAGCGACGAGCGCCAGTTCGTGCGCGTGGCCGACGCCGCCGGTCCCGCCTTCGTGCGGCGCGACACGGCGGCCGAGACCGCGGCGTTCGAGCTGCTGCGCCAGGACGGCTTCGTGCAGATGCGTGTCGCCGACGCCGGCAGCGCCAAGGGGCGGCGCGTGCTGGTGTTCCGCGGCCAGGACCCTGGCGAGTTCTGGCACCGCTTCGTGGCGCTGCGGGTGCCGGCGCTGCAGGCGCTGGGCTGGATCAGCCTGATCGACCGCGACTTCGGGCCCAGGCTGGCGACCACGGTGGGCGAGGTCGACGTCGCGGTGTCCGACGTGCTGGGCGGCGACGGGATCGCCGGCGGGTTCTCGCTGGACTTCGGCATCGAGATAGACGGCGAGCGCCAGCCGCTGCTGCCGATCCTGCGCCGGCTGCTGGACCGCGGCGGGCTGGAGATGGCGCAGGTCGTGGACGGCGACGTGATCACCAGCACGCTCGACGGGCGGGTGGTGAAGCTGCCTCTGGAGCGCATCCGGCCGCTGCTGGCGATCATGGCCGACCTGATCGACCAGCCTGGCACGGCCGAGGACACGCTGCTGGTGCTGCCGCAGGGCGAGGCCACGGTGGTGCTCGAGCTGGAGGACCTGCTGGCGACGCGCTGGGAGAACGCGGCGGCGATCGAGGCGTATGCCGAGCGGTTCCGCGGTGAGCCGGAGATACTGCCGGTCGTGGTGCCGGCGGCCTTCACCGCCAGTCTGCGGCCGTACCAGCAGCACGGCGTGGAGTGGCTGCAGCACCTGGCGTCGCACCGGCTCAGCGGGTTCCTTGCCGACGAGATGGGGCTGGGCAAGACGGCGCAGACCATCGCGCACCTGGTGGTCGAGCAGGCAGCAGGGCGGCTTGACCGTCCGGCGCTGATCGTGGTGCCGACCAGCCTGATCGCCAACTGGGTGGCCGAGCTGGGCAAGTTCGCGCCGCGGCTGCGGGTCGCGGTGCTGCATGGGCTTGACCGTCACCAGAGGCGAGGGCAGCTCGACGCGTTCGAGGTGGTGATTACGACCTACACGGTGCTGGCGCGCGACGTGGAGGCGATGCGCGAGCTGTCGTGGCACATCGTGGTGCTTGACGAGGCGCAGGCGATCAAGAGCCCGGATGCGAAAGCGACCCGTGCGGTGTGCCAGCTGCAGACGCGCCAGCGCCTGTGCCTGTCCGGCACGCCGATCGAGAACAACCTTGAGGAGCTGTGGTCGCAGTTCGCCTTCCTGATGCCCGGCCTGCTTGGCGATCGCCGCGGCTTCACCAAGCGGTTCCGCACGCCGATCGAGAAGCGCGGCGACGAGCAGCGCCGGGTGCAGCTGATCCGCCGCATCCGCCCGTTCATCCTCAGGCGCACCAAGTCCGAGGTCGCCACCGACCTGCCGCCCAAGCACACCATCCTGCGCCGCGTCACCCTGGCCCCGGAGCAGCGCGAGATCTACGAGACGATCCGTGGCACCCTGCAGGAGAAGGTGCGCGCCGAGATCACCGAGAACAGCCTGGCGCGCAGCCGCATCGTCGTGCTCGACGCCCTGCTCAAGCTGCGCCAGGCGTGCTGCGACCCGCGGCTGGTCAAGCTGCCGTCGGCACAGCTGGTGGAGGTGTCCTCCAAGCTCGACACGCTGATGGAGATGATCGGCGAGATGGTGCCGGAGGGGCGGCGGATCCTGCTGTTCTCGCAATTCACCTCGATGCTGGACCTGATCAAGCCGCGCCTGGTCGAGGCGGGTATCGCCTTCGTGGAGCTGCGCGGCAGTACCCACGATCGCGGCGAGCCGGTGCGCGCGTTCCAGGCGGGCGAGGTGCCGGTGTTCCTCATCAGCCTCAAGGCGGGCGGCCGCGGGCTCAACCTCACCGCGGCCGACACCGTGATCCACTACGACCCCTGGTGGAACCCGGCGGTGGAAGACCAGGCATCGGACCGCGCGCACCGCCTCGGGCAGACCAAGTCCGTGTTCGTCTACAAGCTGATCGCGGCCGACACCGTGGAGGAACGCATCCTCGAGCTGCAGCAGCGCAAGGCGGAGCTGGCGGGGATCGCGTTCGACGAGACGAGCGACCTGGGCGGACTCGGGGTCGACGACGTGGACTTCCTGTTCTCGGGGCCTATGGAGCAGGCGGCGTAGGGAGCAAGGTTGAGGCTCCGCCTCAAACTCCGCCAAGGGCTGGGCCCTTGGATTGCCTTTCTGAAGTGATGGGATCCTCGGACCCTTTGCGGGTCCAGGTAGCGCCCGGCCTTGCTTCCTGTTTCCGCGCTGTCAGCCCACGCGCCGGACCACCATCGACATGCCGTCCAGCGCGATCGGCACAGTGGTCTGGATGTAGGCGCCCACCCGGGTTCCGGCCTCGAAGTGGTCGTGGATGGTGGCGGCGACCGTGGTCCTGTGCACGCCCGAGTTGCCCCACTTGGTGTTGCGGCCGTCACCGCTGCGGCCGACGCTCAGCCCGACCTGCGAGACAGGCGGCGTTCCCTCTGCCGTGTCCACGTCGACATGGAACTCGTAGTGCCCGGTCTCGGGGACTGTGTAGGCGTGCGACGCGACGTCGTAAGCCTTGCCCGGATTGGCGGGCGCCTCGGTGAAGGGGAGCGGCGTGGCGCGACCCGCCGTGGTCACGAAGCCGGCACCGGCGGAAACGTGGGTGAGCGCGGCGGGGATGAAGGTCTGGCCACCGGCGCCGGTCAGGGTGCCGTTGACCTCTAGGTTGTTGACCACGTGCCGGCCGGGGGTCATGGACTTCGGCATGTCGTAGCTGATGACGTTGCCGGTGCCGCGATCGACGACGGCGGGCATGCTGTCGTTCTGGGGGCCGTCGCCGATCAGTGCGGTGCAGCCGCTGGAATTGCAGAAGTAGGTCTTGTCGTCGAACTCGATCCAGCCGGCGCGGCAAGCGACGTCATGGACGTGCACCTGGTTGCCGCCGCCTGCCTGGCCTGTGACGTGCACTGCAATCGACCTGTGTCCCGGAATCGGGCTGCCCTGGACCACGAAGCAGTCAAGCAGCCTGGTCTCCTCACAGTCTTCCAGGATGACCACCGGCCGGGGCGTCACGCCGGGGCGCCAGTCGGTCTCGATGTGGCAGCCCGAGATGAAGGTGCGAAAGGCTTGGTAGACGTGGATCGCGGTGTCGAGGCAGACGACCTCGCCGGCGTTGATGATGTTCACCTCGTCGCCGGAGCCGCCCTTGATGCCGAGCGGCACGAAATCCTTGGTGCCGGCGTTGGGCGAGCGCCAGAGGTGGGCCACATTGGTCGACTGCGGGCGGTTGAGGGTGATGCCCTCCCAGTACGACGTGGGGGCCACGGCGATGTGGAAGTTCTCCAGGTCGGGCGACTCGATGCGCACGGCGCGGGTGTAGCCGCCCAGCTCGATGCCGTAGCTATCGTTTACGGCGCCCGGGTTCGCGGTGGCGACGAAGTCGTCGATCAGGCAGACAGTGGCGCCGTAGAGGCGGAGCGCGGTCCTGAAGCTGGCGGCGGCGCTGCTGCCGTCCTGGCTGCTCAGCACCTTGACGCGGCGCAGCATCACGCCGGGCTTGGACTGCTGGGTGGAGTCCGAGGCGCTCTTTCCCGTGGGCGAGGAGGCGCCGTCGCGCGCGAAGCCGCGGTTGCCCTCGTGGTCGGTGACGATGGTGGCGTCGACCGGGTACTTGATGTCGATGCCGAAGCGCGTGGCCGTGGGTGCCGCGCTGCGGACCGAGAAGTCCTCGCCGAAGAACACGCCAAGCAGGTTGTCGGCGGCCGGGCGGTGGGCGATCACCGCGTCGGTGCTGGTGCCGATGAAGCCGCTGACGTCGGCGCCGTCGCCGTGGATGAACACGCTGTAGTCGCCGGTCAGGATCGGCGAGGCCACCAGATAGAACTGGTCGCCGATGTCGAGGCGGCCGCGACGGTCGTTCAGCGCGGCCAGGGCCTGGGCGATGTAGGGGGCGCAGTCCACCGCGGTGGTGTCGGTGACGCTCGCGGGGATGAAGGCGCGCAGATCGAGGCGGTGACCGAATTCCTCGCGGATGCGGCGCGAGATCGCCAGCGGCATCTGCGCGCCAGCAAGGCTGGCGGAGGGAGCGGCCGGGGGTAGCGTGGCGGTGCGGCCGGGCATGGCGGCCTCGGCGGTGGTGGCGCCGAGTAGGAGGCCGCTGCCGGTGGCGACGCCGGCGTGCAGCAGGCCGCGGCGGGTGGGCTGGCTGCGGCTCATGGCCGGTCTCCTGGTCGTGGCGGCGGAGGGATAAGCAGGCGGGCGGTGCCTGACGCTTCGCCCGGGCGTGGCTGGCACCATCCTGCAGCGGGTGTCGGCGAGGCAAGCCTGGGTGGTCCGGCAAGCAGGGTTGAACTCTGCCCGAACCCGCCGAAGGCCAGGAGGCTTTTGGCGGCCCGTCAACAAGGTCCTGGTCCAGGATTGACCTGCCGGGAACCGGAAGACAGTTTTCCTGGGGCAGCATGCTTCCTGGACCGGCCTGCCCGACCATAAAGGCAAGGTCTTAAGTAGCAGTTTCCAAAGGCCGTACCTCTGGTGGAGTTTGAGGCAGAGCCTCGACCTTGCCTGCCTGCCGGCGCGTCACTGCCCCTGCAGGGCCGGTGCTCTCGCCGTTGTCAGAACGCTCACGCCCGCGAGGACGGCGACGTTGAGCGCCATGGCGACGATGCCGACATTGAGGTCCTGGACCGCGCCGGGCAGGGCAGGAAGTAGTCCGCCCAGGGTGAGGTGGTAGGCGGTCATCACCGCCACGGTGACGACGCCGACCACGATGCCGGCGATGGCACCCTCCGCTGTGGCAGGGTTGCGCGGCGCCAAGCTGAGGATCAGGGCAGGAAACAACTGGGTGACGAAGGCGTAGCCCATGAGCAGCAGGGCAACGATGGTGTCGCCGCCACTCAGCGTGAAGTAGACGCAGACCAGGGCGAGCACCGGGACCATCAGTCTGGCGACGCGCGAGATCTCGGCCTCGTCGGCAATGCGGCGGGCAGGACGGTACAGGTTGTTGGCGACCAGAGTGGCGCCGGCCATCAGGATCATCGAGCCGGGCACCAACGCGGTCAGCACGCCGGTGGCGCCGATCACGCCGACGAACCAGGGCGGGAAGGACTGGATAGCGACGCGGAATAGCGACAGGTCAACGGCGCCGCCGGTGAGACCGGGGACCTGCAGAATGGCGGCGAAACCCACGAAGAACACGAACAGGTTGATGAGCTGGTAGATCGGCAGGATCACCGCGTTGCGGCGGAACACGCCTGCCTCGCGCGCGGTGTAGAGCGAGGCGAAGGTGTGCGGCCACATGTAGAAGCCGAAGGCAGTGAGCAGTACGGTGGAGGCGAACCAGGCCGGGCTCTGGCCGCGCTCGGGCAGCGCCAGGAACCCGGGGTGGGCGGCGTCGATGGCGGTGAACATCGCGCCGTAGCCGCCGTAGTAGTGCACGGGCAGGTAGATGCCGAGGAAGACGACAACGAGGAGGATCATCGCGTCCTTGAGCACCGAGGTCCAGGCGGAGCCACGCACGCCGGAGACCATGACGTAGAGGGTGACCACCGCGACGCCGATCCACACCGCCACCGTGGATGGGATGGTGTCGTAGGAAGCGGTGGCGACGATGATGCCCAGCCCCTTGAGCTGCAGCACCATGTAGGGGACCAGGGCGATGAGGCCGACGACGGCGACAACCACGCCGAGCGCGGGGCTTTGGTACTTGCGGGCAAAGAAGTCGGGCTGCGAGTACAGGCGGTGCTCGGTGGCAAAGCGCCAGATCGGCGGCAGCATCCAGTAGGAGATGACGTAGGCTAAGGTCGAGTAGCACAGGATGTAGTAGGCGGGGCCGCCCTTGCCGTAGGCCCAGCCGCTGCCGCCGAGGAAGGTGAAGGTCGTGTAGATCTCGCCGGCCATCAGCAGGAACACGAGCGCGGTACCGAAGCCGCGGCCGCCAACCGCCCACTGCTCCAGGCTCATCTCCTGGCCGGAGCGGGCGCGCAGGCCCAGCGCGAGGGCGACCACGACGGAGGCCGCGATGATGAGCAGTGCGGCGTTCATGGCCGCAGGCCTCCGTCGCGACGCGGTACTACCGCGCGGTTTGCCGGATCGCACAGGTAGATCACCGCCATGACCACGGAGGTGAGCACCACGCACAGCACCAGCCAGGCCAACAGCAGTGGCAGGCCGAGGACCAGGGGCGTGGTGCGGTTCATCACGAACGCGCCGCCAAGCACGCCCGCGAAGGGCAGCAAGGCGAGCCATTTCACAAGGTGCATCGGCGGCTTCCTGCTGTTGCGGCCTGCTGCGCAATTCCGGGCCCGAGCTTGAGCCTGCAAATCCGGGGCCAAGGCAGTCAGCAAGCCAAGGTCGGGCTCTGCCCGAACCCAATGGAGGCAGGGCCTCTGGACCGCCTTGCCCAAGGAAGGACGATCCAAGGGCCCAGCCCTTGGCGGAGTTTGAGGCAGAGCCTCAATCTTGCTTCCTCAGTCTTCGGGCGGGCCCCCATGGGGCGGCGCCGGGTGCCATTGCAGGTGCTGGCCGCCGTCGAGCGCCAGCATCTGACCGGTCACCGAGGGCAGGGACAGGAAGGCGAGGGCAGCGCGCGCCACCTCGTCAGGGCTGGTGCCGTGGCCGAGAGGGACGGAGGCGCACTGGCGGGCGAACTGCGCGGGCGTCTGACGGTCGCTGGGCAGGGTCGGGCCGGGACCGATGGCGTTGACGCGGATGCGCGGCGCCAGCGCCAGGGCGAGGGACTGGGTCAGCGCCCACAGCCCGGCCTTGGACACGGTGTAGGACACGAAGTGCGGGGTCAGCGACCAGACGCGCTGGTCGGCAAGGTTGAGCACCATGCCCTGCGCGTCGGATGGCAGCGCACGGGCAAACGCTTGGCTTAGAACGAATGGGGCGCGCAGATTGGGTTCAAGATGGGCATCCCAGCCGTCGCGGGTGGTGTCGTGCCACTCGTCGCGGACGAAGTGGCTGGCATTGTTGACCAGCAGACCGAGCGAGCCGAGAGCGGCGACGGCACGCGGGACTAGGGGAACAACCTGCGCCTCGTCGGCCAGGTCGGCCTGGAGCAGGTGCACGGTCCTGCCGCGCGACTCGATCTCGCGTGCCGTGGACTCGGCTTCGCCGCGGCTGTCGCGGAAGTGCAGGGCGATGTCGAAGCCGACCTCGGCGAGGGCAAGGGCGAGGGCGCGCCCGAGACGACGGGCACCTCCGGTGACCAGGGCAACCCGCGGCATGGCGTCAGGAGTCATGCCGTGGATTGCCGACGGGTCTTGTCCCAGGACGTGGGAGAAAGGCTCGTGCGCCAGGGCCGCATCAGAACCGTGATCCGGGTCGCAGGACACATGCCCAGCTTGACAGCACGTGTTGCCGCAACCGGGGTCGGTCTTCCCGACTGCTCCACCGCCACTGCAGACACCGGGTCAGTGAGCTGCGGGCGAGCCTGCAGGAGTCTGGTTCTGCACGGCATTGGTCACGCTGGTCTGCGCACCAGTGCTGTTGCCGGGGCCGGTCCCGGTGTTGGTGCTGCCGGAGCTGGTGCTGGAGCCTTGTCCAGTGGGGGCGTTCATGGACGAACCGTTGGTCTGGTCGTGCACGGCATTCGGCACGCTGGTCTGCAGGCCAGTGCTGTCGCTGCTGCTGGTGCCGGTGCCCATGCTGCCGGCGGACTGGGCCAGGGCGGGGGTGGCGGCCAGGACGAGCGCCATGGCCAAGAACGGACGGATCATCGGTGTTTCCTCGGTTTCTCGTGCAGGCATGACGGGCGAGCACAGTGATAGTTGCCGTTCTGCAATAGCCGTGCGGCGTGGCATCAGTGTGGCATGCAGGCGCCATTGTCAGGCGAAGGCCTGCCGCACCGCCTGGCCTCCCTCGGCGAGGGCCTGCCGGCCCTTCGGCATCATCGGGTAGAAATTCACGAAGCCGTGGATCGTGCCAGGGTAGCAGTGGTGTCGCGCCACGACGCCGACGTCGTTCAGCAGCACGGCATACTGGCGGCCCTCGTCGTGCAGCGGGTCGAACTCGGCGGTGACGACCAGGGCGGGCGGCAGGCCACGCAGGTCGCCCAGCGCCGGGGCGAAGGCAGGATCGTCGTGGTGGCGCTCGTCGTCGAGATACTGGTCGCGGTACCATTCCATCAGCTTCGCGGTGAGGAAGTAGCCGCTGGCGTAGGTGGTGCGCGAGGGCACGTCCTCGATGCCGTGGGTCGCGGGGTAGTAGAGCAGCTGGAAGCGTAGCGGCGGCAGGCCGAGATTGTGCGCGGACTGGCAGGTGACCGCGGCCAGGTTGCCGCCGGCGCTATCGCCGCCGACCGCGACCAGAGGCTGGCCCTCGGAGTCGCGGCCGCCGAGCGTGTCGATATAGCGCATCACCCAGCGCAGGGCGGCAAGGCAGTCGTTGGGCGCGGCCGGGAACGGGTTCTCCGGCGCCAAGCGGTACGAGGGAGCCACCACGACGCAACCTGCGGCACGCGCCAGCCGGCAGCACACGCCGTCGTGCGAATCGAGCCCACAGTGCACGAAGCCGCCACCATGCAGGTAGAGCAGGGTGCCGCGCACCGTGCCACGCGGCGTGTAGATCCGCGTGATGAGCGGGCCGGCCGGACCGGGAATGGCGATCTCGCGCACCGAGGCCAGCAGCAGGCGCGACAGCCAGATCGGCGACATCGGCGCGTTGGTCATCGCCCGCAACGGCGCGAGATCGACGGGCATCTGGCCGCCTTGGGTCTTTTTCTCCAGCAGGCGCAGCATGACGCGACTTGGCAGGTCGGGGCGCCGGGACGGCACGGAGGCATGGGGCGTGCTGGACGAGACAGCGTCGCGAGAGGACAGGCGGGGGCGGGACTGGCTCATGCGCGACGCCGCCCGCGCTTGATCTTCGTCGGGTCGTAGCCGCCGCCACCCGGGCCCAGCGGCTCTGGGGTGCGGTCCTTCTTCGTTCGGAGCTGCGCGGGCGCCGGTGGTGGGGGCAGCCCGAGCTCCAACGCCTCCAGCCGCTTGATCTCGTCGCGCAGGCGGGCGGCGGTCTCGAACTCCAGGTCGGCGGCGGCTGCGCGCATGCGCTTCTCCAGCTCGGCCAGCGAGGACTTGAGGTCCTTGCCCACCATGTCGGTGATGCCGACGTCCTTGACCGGGGCGACGGTGACGTAGTCCTGCTCGAACACCGAGTTCAGTGCCTCGCCGATGTGCTTGCGCACCGACTGCGGGGTGATGCCGTTCGCCTCGTTCCACGCGGCCTGCTTCTCGCGCCGTCGCGCCGTCTCTTCGATGGCCGCGCGCAGCGAGCGGGTCATCACGTCGGCGTAAAGCACCACGCGCCCGTCCACGTTGCGTGCGGCGCGGCCGATGGTCTGGATCAGCGAGGTTTGAGAGCGCAGGAAGCCCTCCTTGTCGGCGTCGAGGATGGCAACGAGCATGCACTCGGGGATGTCGAGCCCCTCGCGCAGCAGGTTGATGCCGATCAGCACGTCGAACACGCCGAGGCGCAGGTCGCGGATGATCTCTATGCGCTCCAGCGTGTCCACATCGGAGTGCAGGTAGCGCACCTTCACGCCGTTCTCGGTGAGGTAGTCGGTGAGGTCCTCGCTCATCCGCTTGGTCAGGGTGGTGACAAGCACGCGGCCGCCCTGGTTCGTGGTCAGGCGGATCTCGGCGAGCAGGTCGTCGACTTGGTGCTCGACGGGGCGGATCTCGGTGACCGGGTCGATCAGGCCGGTGGGGCGGATCACCTGCTCGGCGAAGGAGCCGCCGGTGCGCTCCATCTCCCACGGCCCTGGCGTCGCGCTGACGAACACGGTCTGCGGGCGGAAGCGCTCCCACTCCTCGAACTTGAGCGGGCGGTTGTCGATGCACGAGGGCAGGCGGAAGCCGAACTCAGCGAGCACGGACTTGCGGGCGAAGTCGCCGCGCTCCATGCCGCCGATCTGCGGCACGGTGACGTGGCTCTCGTCGACGATCAGCAGGGCGTTCTCCGGCAGGTACTCGAACAGCGTCGGCGGCGGGTCGCCCTGGGCGCGCCCGGACAGGTAGCGCGAGTAGTTCTCGATGGATTTGCAGGAGCCCGTCGTCTCCATCATCTCGATGTCGAAGGTGCAGCGCTGCTGCAGCCGCTCCGCCTCCAGCAGCTTGCCCTCGGCGACGAGCTGGTCCAGGCGTCCGCGCAGCTCGTCCTTGATGCCCACGATCGCCTGGTTGAGCGTGGGGCGCGCGGTGACGTAGTGGCTGTTGGCGTAGACGCTGATCTCGGCCATGTCGGCGGTCTTGTTGCCGGTCAGCGGGTCGAACTCCGCGATCGCCTCGATCTCGTCGCCGAACAGGGTGATGCGCCAGGCGCGGTCCTCGTACTGCACGGGGAACACGTCGACGGTCTCGCCGCGCAGGCGGAAGGTGCCGCGCTGGAACGCCGAGTCGTTGCGCCGGTACTGCAGCTCGACGAAGGCCTTGGCCAGGGTGTCGCGATCGATGCGGCCGCCGACCTCGAGGCGCACCACCATGCGCGAGTAGGTCTCGACCGAGCCGATGCCGTAGATGCAGGAGACCGAGGCGACGATGATGACGTCGTTGCGCTCCAGCAGCGCCTGGGTGGCGGCGTGGCGCATGCGGTCGATCTGCTCGTTGATCTGGCTGTCCTTCTCCACGTAGGTGTCGGTGCGCGGGACGTAGGCCTCCGGCTGGTAGTAGTCGTAGTAGCTGACGAAATACTCGACCGCGTTGTCGGGGAAGAAGCCGCGCATCTCCGCGAACAGCTGGGCGGCCAGCGTCTTGTTCGGCGCCAGGATCAGCGCGGGCCGCTGGGCACGCTCGATCACCTTGGCCATGGTGAAGGTCTTGCCCGAGCCGGTGACGCCGAGCAGCACCTGGTCGCGCTCGCCCTGCACCACGCCGGCGGTGAGCAGCTCGATCGCCGCGGGCTGGTCGCCGGCGGGCTCGTAGTCGGACTTCACGACAAAGCGGCGCGTGGCCGGCTTGACCGGCTGGCGCAGCGGCATGAAGGCGACGGGGCCGGGGATGCTGAGCGAGGTGGACATCGGGCAAGGGGGTTCCTGTCGGCCTGAACGGGATGTGGCGTGGGCGGCGGCGGATTCCACCGGGAGGCAGCAAGCGAGGCCGGGTGATCTCTCCGCCGGCTCTCCCGATGACCCAAGCGGGCCATCGAAAGGGCCAGCTACGCCTGGACCCGTCAGGGGCGAGTCCCCTAGACCAGCTTTACTTGAGTCCAGGTTTCCAAAGGCGAGCCTTTGGCGGAGTCCAGAGGCAGAGCCTCTGGCCTTTCCTGCTTCCTGCCCGATGTTGCGGTTCCCGCTCCCCGGGCGCACGGTCCGCCCGTTCGTTCCCCCACGGAAGCCCTCCATGACACTGCGGACTCGCGTTCTCGCCTCCCTTCTGGCGGCCCTTCCCTTGGGCGTGGTGCTGGCCCAGCCCGCCCCGGTGCAGGCCAGCGGAGCCTGGGTGCGTGCGACGGCGCCGCACCAGGACGAGGCGGCCGCCTACATGACCCTGACCAGCCGCGAGGCCGACCGCCTGACCGGGATCGCCACGCCGCAGGCTGGGATGGCCATGCTGCACACTACGGCGCACGACTCGGGCGTGATGCGGATGCGCGAGGCGGACGGGCTTGACCTACCGGCCGGCCAACCGGTGGTACTCGGGCCTGGCGGCACACACGTGATGCTCGGGGGGCTGCAGGGCCCGCTCAAGGCCGGGCAGACGGTGGTGCTGTCGCTCAGCTTCGCGCATGCCCCACCGCTGGAGGTACGCGCCGCGGTGCTGCCGATCGGGGCACGTGGCCCGGCGGTGACGCCTTGAGGCGGATCGGCCTTGGTGGCGGCCCGGGTAGGAAGGTCGCAGCCGGTGGGCTGCTGGGGCTGCTGCTGCTTGCCGTGCTGCTGCTGGTCGCGGGGCCGCGGCTGCTGGAGCGCGACGGCACCGAGGCTCCGGTTGCGATCGGCGGGCCGTTCACCCTGGAGGACGGCGTCGGTGCGCCGGTAAGCGACACGGCGTTCCGCGGACGGCTGATGCTGGTGTATTTCGGCTACACGCATTGCCCGGATGCCTGCCCGACCGCGCTCAACGACATGGCCAACGCGCTCGACCTGCTCGGGCCGCAGCGCAGCCGCGTGGCGCCGCTGTTCATCACGGTGGACCCGGAGCGCGACACGCCGACGGTGATGCACGACTACGTGCAGGCGTTCGGCACCCAGATCGAGCCGCTGACCGGCACGCCGCCGCAGGTCGAGGCGGCGGAGAGGCAGTATCGCGTCTATGCCGCGAAGCACCCTAACAAGAGCGGTGGCTACGACATGGACCACAGCTCGATCATCTACCTGATGGATGCCCGCGGGAAGTTCGTGGCGATCTTCAACGACGGCACCAACCCGCAGGAGATGGCGGAGCGAATGCGCAAGCTGCTGTGACCAAGCGAGGCAGGCAAGGTTGAGGCTCTGCCTCAAACTCCGCCAGGGCGAGCCGCCCTGAACTGGCTTCACTTAGAAAGCGCCGGTCCAGGGGCGGCTCGCCCCTGGCGGGTCCGGGCAGAGCCCGGCCTTTCCTGCCAGCCGTCACTTCCTATCCAAGCGTGCCCTACTTGTGGCGCATCTGCCCGAGCGGCCCCTCCAGCTCCTCAGCCACCTCAAGCCCCGCCACCGCCAGAGAGGCCTTCGGGTTGGCCGTGCAGTAGTGCTGCACCAGCTTGATCGCGTCAGGGTTGGCGGTGCCGTCCAGGTAGTTCGAGCCGGCGAACGCGCCGCCCCCGGAGAGGAAGCCGAGCAGCCACTGGTTGACGATGTCGCCGGCGCCGGCCTGCTGCAGGGCGGCATAGGCGTCGCAGGACATCAGCCCCAGGCCGAGCACCGTGACCTTCTTCTGGGCCGCGACGTTGCCGGGCGCGGTGGTGACGGGCGGACCTCCGGCGGCAGGCGTTACCGGCGGGGTGGGCGGTGTTGCGGGCTGGGCGTGCAGCGGCAGTGCCAGCAGCACCAAGGCGGTGGCCAGGGTGGCAACGGGCGCGCGGGCGTCACGGCGGGCCAGGGTCCGGGAGCGTTGGGTCATGGCGGGGAGCCTAGACCGGAACGGCGCTGCCGGGAATCGGCCTGGCATCAAGCATGGCCGGGCGCCTGGAGCAGGGGTTGGCCTCGGCCGATGGTGATGTGCTCGTTCGTGACTGTTCAGATAACAAGCGAGGTTTCGGCAGCCGATGATCACGGGCACGTCGCGCCTGGACCCTTCGGACTTCTTTTTTGTTCCGCAGCTACGAGCCGAGCCGGGTTCAACTGCGTCACCATGATCGCCGACTGCGTAATGCTGCAGGACCCAGGTGGCGGGCCAAACTTCTTCAACATGGAGCACAACGGCTACCACGACATCACCGGCCAGGGTCCTAGCACTGGCGTGCGCCAGCTGAGACGTGCAGCGCGAGCTCGCCGACGCCCGCGTCCTGCGAGAGGCCACGAACGAGGCCGGGCAACCCGCCGCCGCCGGACCCGATCGTGCCTGGATGCACGACAGCGGCATGGAGGACCTTTGCCCGGCGGCACTTGCCGAGGCGGAGTGCGCCGTGCAGACCAGAACGGGTCCGGAGCCGGCCATGCCCGCCCGGTCCTGGTGTTGTCATCCGCGTCCTGAGCATGCCCTGGCGAATCATGGAGCCACCCGCGATGCCGAACATCCTGCGCCGCGTCTTGGACGACGGGTTCTCCGACGTCCGCGGCAGGATCGTCGCGATCTACGTCGTGCTGGCGGTGGCCAATGTCGCCGCCTGGGTCTGGGCTCTGGTCGCGTTCCGGCACTACCCGATCCTGCTGGGCACGGCGCTGCTGGCATACGGGTTCGGCCTGCGCCATGCCGTCGACGCCGACCACATCGCAGCGATTGACAACGTCACCCGCAAGCTGATGCAGGACGGCAGCCGTCCGGTGGCAGTGGGCTTCTTCTTCTCGATGGGGCACTCCACCGTTGTCCTGCTGGCCTCGGTCGCGATCGCCGTGACGGCCAGCGAGTTCAAGGCCCAGTTCGACACGTTCAGGACCATCGGAGGCGTGCTGGGCACCCTGGTCTCGGCCGCCTTCCTGTTCGCCATCGCGGCCATGAACATCCTGGTGCTGCGCACCGTCTGGGCCACGTTCCAGCGGGTCAAGGCCGGCGGTCGCTACGTCGAGGAGGACATGGGCCACGTGCTCGCTGGCGGCGGCATCCTGTCGCGACTGTTTCGCCCGCTGTTCTCGATGACGGGGCGCTCGTGGCACATGTACCCGCTCGGCCTGCTGTTCGGCCTGGGCTTCGACACCGCGACCGAGGTCGGCCTGCTGGGCATCTCCGCCGCCCAGGCGACCGGCGGGCTGTCGATCTGGTCGATCGTGGTGTTCCCCGCGCTGTTCACCGCCGGCATGTCGCTGATCGACACTACCGACGGCATCCTGATGCTGGGCACCTACGGCTGGGCGTTCCTGCGGCCGATCCGCAAGATCTACTACAACATGACCATCACCGCGGTCTCGATCGTGGTCGCGCTCCTGGTCGGCGGGATCGAGACGCTGGGGCTGATCGGCGACCAGCTCGCGCTGAAGGGAGGCTTCTGGAACGGGATCGGCGCGCTCAACGGGAATTTCGGCAGCATCGGCTTCGTCATCATAGGCATCTTCGTCGCGAGCTGGATCCTCTCCGCGGTGATCTACCGCGTTAAGGGGTACGACCGGCTCGGCCTCGATGCCTGACGCATCCTTCCTGCGGCGCAGCACGCTGCGGGCCATCGCCGTGCCGTCACCCATGGCCTCGTCCTGCTGCTGCTGGCGGCCGTGTCCGCGCGGGCACATGGCAGCAGCACGAGCTACCTCAACATCGCCACTGTCGGCAGCGACCTGCAGTTGCAGTGGGAGATCGCGGCTGCTGCTCGGGGCGCTGCATGCGCTGGAGCCGGGGCACGCCAAGACGCTGATCGCCTCCTTCGTCGTGGCGACGCGCGGCAGCGTGCCGCAGGCCGTCCTGCTCGGGCAGCCGGCGGCGATCTCGCACTTCCTGCTGATCTGGGTGCTGGCCGGGACGGCCCTGTACTTCGGCAACGAGTTCATCGGCGATGAACTCGAGTCCTAGCTCCAACTCGGGTCCGGCATGGTCATCGTGGGCATCGGCTTAGCCATGATCTGACGCCTGAGCCGACGGGGCTCCGCGTCCCTACTCGGCGGCAGTGGGCCGCACGACGGCCGGATCGTCGACACCGGCGACGGCATCGTCGAGTTCTGCGTCTTCGAGGATGGCGTGGTGCCGGAGTTCCGGCTGTTCTTCCAGGACGCAGCCCTGTGCCCTGTGCCTGACGCTGCCACGGTCTCGGTGCGCACGGTCCGGCGCGACGGCACGGCGTAGGTCTTCGCTTTCGCGCCGGGCGCCGGCTGCCTTGTCTCTACCGACGCCATTCCTGAGCCGCACGAGTTCGAGGTGGTGCTGTTTCTGCCGTACGGCGGCCACGCCCACGACCATGTCCCTTTCTTCAACGAATCGCACGATCACGGGCACCAGCCGCACGGGCACGATCACCGTCATGGCCACGCGCTGGCCAGTCTCGACGCGCAGGCCCGCGCCCATGCCAGCCAGATCGAACGCCGATTCGACGGGCGTCCGGTGATCTCGCGCCAGATCGCGCTGTTCGGGTTGAGCAGCGGCCTGATGCCCTGTCCCGCGGCGCTGACGATGCTGTTGCTGTGCCTGAGGCTGAAGAAGGTGGCGCTCGGCATCGACCTGGTGACCGCGTTCAGTCTGGGGCTAGCGGCCACGCTGGTGGGACTCGGGGTTGTGGCCTCGCTTGGCGTCGTGCAGGCCTCGCACCGCCTGCCGGGCCTCGATCGCTGGGCCGGTCTCCTGCCGTATCTCTCCGGAGCGCTGGTGATCGGGGTGGGCGTGTTCATGGGAGTCTCGAGCTTCTCGCACCTGGGTTGACGCATCGCCCCGTGCCGGCAGGCCGCGACGAACGGGCGCCTGCGGCCGGAATTGCGGGGAACGGTCGACGCGCACGGCTCCACCGGGTCCGATTGCGTATCGGTGCGGGTTGGGCCTCGACAGCGGGTCGTGCTCTGCTCACGACGAGTCGGGGCGTGATCCTGGCGCCGACGCGCGGAGGAACATGATGGACAAGCCGGAATACGACACGGAGCCTGTCGGGCCCGCTAGTCTTGCAGTGCTTGAGCAGCAGGCCAGGAGCCCCATGGGACGGCTCACCGTCTGGTTCTCGGCCGTGACGCTGATGCTGGCGATGGTGGCGGGAGGCTGGTTCCTGCTGCGTGCGTTCGAGGCGGCACGGCACCGCCCGCCCTCCGGACTGCTCGACCTGTTCAGCTGGATCATCGGGGGCTAGAGACAGCGGCGGTCGTGCCTTGCCACAAGGGACGGCGCGCCGAGGATTCCTTTCAGGGCTGGACGCCAAGGCTTTTGCCGGCGCCTAGCATCGCTTGAGCGCCGTGGGGCGCAGGCCCGGGTACATCGGGGGAGGCATAATTGTACAGTCCCATGACCAGGCTCAGGCGAGGAGCTTGGTTCCCACGAGCAGCAGCACTGCGGAGAGGGCTGGTCGCAGCAATCGCTCCGGCACGTGCGTCGCGACCAAGCTTCCTACGACGATACCAGGGATCGAGCCGACCACGAGCGAGCCGAACAGCGGCCAGTCGACGGAGCCGATAAACCAGTGTCCCAGCCCCGCGACCAGCGTGAGCGGCACGGCGTGGGCGAGGTCGGAGCCGACGATGCGTGCGGTCGGCAGTTTCGGGTAGAGTAGCACCAGCGCCGTCACCCCAAGCGCGCCGGCGCCGACCGAGGAGATCGACACCAGCACGCCCAGTACGAAGCCGGTGAGCACGGTCAGCCGCCTGGTGCGCGAGGGCGACAGGGCGACATCTCGCGAGGCCGCCCAGGCCAGGATGCGTGCGTGGAACAGCAGGCTGACCGCGGTGAGCAGCAGGGCCACGCCCAGCACCCCCGAGATCAGCCGCGAAACCGGCTCGCTCGGAGCACCGAAATGCACCAGAGCCCAGAGGGTGATCACGGTGGCGGGCAGGCTGCCGGCGGCGAGCAGGCCGACAATGGGCCACTTCACGCTGCCCTTGAGGCCATGCACCACGGTGCCGACGGACTTGGTGCAGGCGGCGTAGAGCAGGTCGGTGCCGACGGCGGTGGCCGGGTGGATGCCGAACAGGAGCACCAGCAGCGGCGTCATCAACGAGCCACCGCCCACGCCGGTGATGCCGACCAGCATGCCGACTAGAAAGCCCGACAGCGAGTACAGAGGGTTGATGTGGCCGAACAGCGTCAAGGCAGGGTCTCCGCAGGAAACGGGAGTGAACCATTACCGCCGCTCCCTGTCCAACTCGACGTGGATTTTGCGCTACCACAATCAAAGGCTGTGTAATTCGGCGGATCAGCGGTCAGTCAGCCTGAGCTCGATGCGCCGGTTACGCGCGTAGGCGTCCGGGGTGCTGCCTGCCTCGAGCGGCTGGAAATCGGCAAAACCGGTGGCGGCGAGGTGCCCGGCAGGAATGCCGCTGGCGATCAGCAGCTTCACCACGGTGATGGCGCGCTGGCTCGACAGCTCCCAGTTGCTGGCGAACGGGCCGCCAGTGATCGGGTCGTGGTCGGCGTGGCCGTCGACGCGCAGCAGCCAAGCAATGTCCGCGGGGATCTCCGGGACGATCGCCTTCAGCGTCGCGGCAAGGGTGCGGACCTGCTCCTCGCCGGCGGGCGAGAGGGTGGCGCTGCCGCCGGGAAACAGCACCTCGCTCTGGAACACGAAGCGGTCGCCGACGACCTGGATACCGGGTCGGTCGGCGAGCACTGCACGCAGGCGACCGAAGAACTCGCTGCGGTAGCGCTGCAGCTCCTCCACCTTGGAGGCGAGGGCGAGGTTGAGCTTCTGGCCGAGGGCGGCGATCTGGGCGTCCTTGTCGCGGCCCTGGGCTGCCTGCAGGTCGAGCGCGGCTGCGGTCTGCTGCATCTGGGTGCGGAGCTGCTCGAGCTGGTGGTTGAGCAGGGCGATCTGGGCGCGGGCACCATCGGAGTAGGCCTGCTGCTCGGCGAGCTGCGCCTGGGCGGCTGCGCGCTGCTGCTCGACGGTGGTGGCCCGGGCGGCAGTGTCGGCGACCTGGCGCTGCAGGTCGTCGCGCAGGGCGGCGAGTGCCGTGGTCTGCTCGCGCAGCCTGGCGAGGTCGGCGAGTCGGGCCTGCGCGTCGGCAAGCTGGGCGGCGTTGGCGGTGGCCTGCTGCGCCAGCGTGGTGCCGCGCGCAGCCGCCTCGTCGAGGGCGGCCTGCAGCTGCGCGGCGCGGGCGGTGCTGGCGCCGGCCTGTGTCTCGGCGTCGGCGAGGCTGGCAGCGAGCGAGGTCTGCGCGTTCCGCGCTGCGGCGAGGTCGCGCCCGAGGGTGGCATTGCTGCTCTCCAGGTCGCGTGCGCGGCCGCGTTCGAGGGAGAGCATGTCGGACAACTCGGCGACCTGCCGACCGAGCTTGTCGAGGGCACGGTCCTTGCCGGTGAGGGCCACGGACAGGAAGGCTTGACCGAGCACGAACACCAGCAGCACGAAGATGATGACCATGAGCAGCGTGGACAGGGCGTCCACGTAGCCGGGCCAAGCGTCGAGGCCGTTGTTGGCGCCGCCGCGGCGGCGGTTGCTCAGGGGCATGCGAAGGCGGAGGAAGCAAGGTTGAGGCTCTGCCTCAAACTCCGCCAAAGGGTCGCCTTTAGAAACCCGGTGCCGGGGCGGGGGCACGGCACCGGGCCGTGTGCCGCCACGAGGTTGCGCGGGTCTGGGGGCGCTGCCCCCGGCGGGTCCAGGACAGGGCCCTGGCCTTGCCTGCTCACGGCGCCCCCTCCGCCGCGACGGCCGCCGCAATGGTGCGCGTCAGGATGCGGATGTCGCTGCGCAGCTCCGCGGTGGACTGCGAGCGGCCCTGCTCCGCCTCCGAGATCAGGCGGTTCAGCGCGGCCTCGATGTTGCGCAGGTGGCTGCGGGCGCCGCCGCCGTCGGCCTCAGGGCGGCTTTCCGACAGACGTTGCAGGACGGGGGCGAGGGCAGCTTGGCCCTCGGCGACGCGGAGCATGAGCTGCTGGTTGGCGCGGGTGGTGTCGGCGAGCTGGCCGAGGCGTTCGGTCAGCGCGAGCACCGCAGCGTTGGACTGGGCGCGGCCTTCCTCGCCACGGGCCAGGATGCGCTGCAGATTCTCCATGTTCTCGGCGGTGGTCTCGAGCAGCGCCTGGACGTAGGCGGGCACGGAGCCCTCGCCGTCGCCGCCGAGCACGCCGGAGGACAGTCGGGTCAGGCCGGCAAGCCACTCCTCCAGCTCGTTGAAGAAGCGATTCTGCGCCTGGCCGGCGGTGAGGTCGAGGAAGCCCAACACCAGCGCGCCGGCGAGGCCGAGCATGGAGGAGGAGAAGGCGGTGCCCATGCCGTGCAGCGGGCGCGACAGGCCGGACTTGAGCTGGTCGAACAGCACGTTGACGTCGCCATTGCCGACGGACATCGCGTTGATGACGTCGGCCACCGAGCCGATGGTGAGCAGTAGGCCCCAGAAGGTGCCGAGCAGGCCGAGGAAGATCAGCAGCCCGGTCATGTAGCGCGACAGCTCGCGACTCTCGTCAAGGCGCGAGGCCAAGCTGTCGAGCAGGGAGCGCATCGCCGGGGCGGACAGGGTGAAGCGGTCCTCGCCGTCGCGGTTACGGCCACGCGAGGCGAGCATGCTGGCCATGGGTGCCAGCAGCTTCGGCTGCGGCAGGGCGGCGAGGCGCTGGCGGGACTGCTGGAACGTCTCCAGCCAGCGGACCTCGGGGGAAAGGCGCAGCACTTGGCGCAGGTTCCACCAGACGCCGAGCAGCAGGACCGCGACGATCAGGCCGTTCAGCACGGGGTTGTTGGCGAAGGCGACCAGCAGCACCGGGGAAAGCACGCCGGCCACGACAAGCACGGCGGCGAGGAACAGCACCATCCGGACCAGGAAGGTGGTCGGCCGGGTCATCGCTTCCTGGCGGACGTCGCGGCGGGCGCAGGCGCCGCAGCGGCGGGCCGAGCCGCCGGGCTGGCGGCGGTCGGCGTCGTGGGGGCTGCCGGCGGC
>CAXSER010000007.1:0-23471 GCA_964236315.1 uncultured Acetobacteraceae bacterium
CCAGGGCGACTTCAGGCTCCCGGGGTCGGAAAGCACCACGGTGAGGAACGGGCGGCTTGTGCCATGCGACTGCGCGTGGCGCGTTGCCGGCAGGGCAATTGCGGCAAGCAGCACGATTACGAACGCGGCGCGTGTCGGGGCGGGCAGCAATCGCGGTGGTGGACCCATGGCTGGCCCGCCGCTCGTTATTCCGCCCGATACAGGACAGGATCCCGTCGATGATCAAAGACTAACTTGTAATTTCATCAGGAAGTTTCGTTTTTACCGCTGACGCGATTCTGTCGATCTGCGCGCATCGTTCCGCCGCTCTAACGGTGGAAGATGGATAATCCGGCAAAAAATAGATAGTCTGGCAAAATCACCTGCTCGGGCCAACCCTTCGAGGCTGGTCATCCGATCCTTGTTGCTGACTTGCCTGGCTTCCGACTGAAGGCGTTCTGACAAAACACGCGGGCGGCGCCGGACGAATTTTCCAGCGCAACGAACCTGTCGATGATGTGGGGGTGGAGATGGACGGCGGAACGAACGAGATGGCGCCCCTTGTTCCACTCGAGGCGCATCGCGGGTGGCTGGCCACTGGACAAGGTCCGGGCAGCACGGATGCGACTGCCACGAGCCCCGAGGGTGCGAGCAGGCTTGACCGCGACTGGCTGGCCGTGTGCGCGTCCGCAGTGGGCCTGGTCTTCAGCACCGGCACTCTCGCGGTCTATTCCTTCGGCGTGTTCGTGCGCCCGCTGACAGCGGAGTTCGCCTGGACCCGCACGGGCCTGTTCGCCGCTCTCTCGTTCTTCCAGTTCGGGATGGCTTTCGCGTCCCCGCTCTGGGGAATGGTGGTCGATCGTTTCGGCCCGCGCCGTCCGATGCTGTTCTCGCTTGTGGCCCTTGCGCTGCTGGTCACGTCCCTGAGCCTGCTTACGCACAGCCTCTGGCATCTCTATCTCGTGTTCCTGGCCATTCCGCTGCTGGGCGGCGCCGCCTCGCCGATCGGCTATTCCGCCGTCATGGTTCGGCGCTTCGACCGCAGGCTCGGCTTCGCGCTTGGCCTCTCGCTCATGGGCGTGGGCCTGGGCGGCGCTGTCCTGCCGCCCCTGGCGCAGTTCCTGCTGGCCGATTTCAGCTGGCGCACGGCCTATGTTGTCCTGGGCGCGCTCACGCTCTTGGTGACGCTGCCTGCCGCCCTGGTTGCGACCCGCGACGCGGCCGGCCCGCTCCCGCGCTTCACAGGTGCAGTGCTGCCGATCGTGCCCATGCTGTTCACGCGCGCCTATCTGCTGATGGCGGTGGTCTTCACGCTGCTGGGCGTGGTCAGCGTCGGCGTGCTGGCCCACCTGGTTCCCATGATGGTGGACCATGGCCTCACGCCGGCCGCAGCGGCAAGCGTCGCCGGACTGTCGGGACTGGCCGTGCTCGTGGCGAGAGGTGGCCTCGGCTGGGTGCTGGACCGGGTGCACGCCCCCTACGTTCTGGCCCTGGTGGCCGTGATCGCCGCGGCCGTGCCGTTGCTGCTGGCCTACGGCGAGGGGCCGGGAGCCGGCTATCTCGCGGCCGTGCTGCTGGGCTCGGCCGTCGGCGCGGAGGTCGATTTCGTGTCGTTCCTTGTGCGCCGC
Source organism: uncultured Acetobacteraceae bacterium (assembly GCA_964236315.1). Taxonomy (GTDB): domain Bacteria; phylum Pseudomonadota; class Alphaproteobacteria; order Acetobacterales; family Acetobacteraceae; genus CAXSEF01. Next base: position 1,608 of record CAXSER010000007.1, read on the forward strand.
TACTTCGACCCGGCCGCGTTTGGTCGCCTGTATGGGATCGCATTCGGCCTGTACATGCTCGGCACGGCGATCGGCCCGGTCACGCTCGGATACAGCTTCGACCATCTTGGCGGATATCGACCCGGCCTCGTCCTGTTCGCCCTCCTCAGCCTCCTCGCCGCAGTCGCTGCCCTCGCCATGCCGCGATACGCGCGGCTGGCCCGGCCACGCCCGACTCCCTGACAGACGCCGGAAAGAGACCCGCAATGCGCATCGTGGCACTTGAAGAGCACTGCACGTTTCCCGACATCGCAGCGCGCATCGGTCCGGAGGCGATCCGCGCCCGCGGCCTGACCCCGGGCGGCATCCCGGCGCCTGCCGTAGACCGGCGCGAGCAGTTGAGGGACGTGGGCGCCGGGCGGATCGCCGACATGGACGCAGCCGGCGTCACGTTGCAGGTGCTGTCGGTCGCGCAGGCCGGGGCGGACTTGGTCGCGGGCGAGGAAGGTGCCGCTCTCGCCCGCGATACCAACGACCGACTGGCCAGCGTCGTGGCCGAGCATCCGGACCGTTTTGCCGCTTTCACTCACCTGCCGACCTCCGCGCCCGAGCTGGCGGCGGACGAACTGGAGCGCTGCGTGACCCGGCATGGGTTCCTTGGCGGCATGGTGAACGGCACCACCGGCGGCCTGTTCCTGGACGATCCGAAGTTCGAGCCGCTGCTGGCCCGGTTCGAGCGGCTGAACGTGCCGTTGTACGTCCACCCCGCGCCCCCCCCCCTGCCGTGCGCGAGGTCTACTACGACCGTCTGCCCGGACACTCGAGCATGCTGCTGTCCATTGCAGGATGGGGCTGGCATTCGGAGACCGCCATCCACGTGCTGCGCCTCGTGCTGTCCGGAACGCTGGACCGGCACCCGAAGCTCAGGCTCATCATCGGCCACATGGGCGAGGGCCTGCCGGCGATGTTCGCCCGCTGCGACCAGATCTTTGCTGACGAGGCGTGCGACCGGCTGACGCGCACGGTAAGCCGGACGATCACCGACCAGGTGTGGGTGACGACGAGCGGGTTCTTCAGCCTGCCGCCCCTGATGGCGCTGCTGATGACGTTCGGGGTCGACCGGATGCTGTTCTCGGTGGACTACCCGTTCAGCGCGAATGCGAAGGGAACGGAATTCCTCCGTTCGCTGCCCCTCCCGGATGCGGACAAGACCAAGCTGGCGCATGGCAACGCGGACCGGCTGCTCGGGCTGGCCGTTCCCGGCGCATGACCACGGGGCACGACGCACCGGTCCGGCACCTGGGCATGTGGGATCGCCTGTGCAGGGGAGTGACCAGATGCCGGCGTCTGCCCGGCACCGAGGTTTTGACACCAGCAGAACGCAAGCCGTCATTGTGGAAAGGAGCCCCTGCCTAGGTCCAGCCTCCTCTATGAAAACTATAACAAGAAAAAGCAAGCTCTGGGAAACGTGATGAAAAGCAGAAAACTACGGGGTCAGTTTCGATCCAAGGCGTCTCTGCGATACCGATCGTCTTGCTTTCTGACGACCTGTGCGACGCTTCTGGTCCTCGATACAAATGCCCGGCAGGCACATGGCCAGACCGCCGCTGCCACAACCGGCTCAGTTCTGGCAGCGTCCGAGCCACAGCAGTCTTCCGATACGCGCGTCGACGCCTTGAAAATCAAAGGATGGAACATCCCGATTCCCGGTGCTGCGGACACGCTGGATCAAGGTCTGTTTGGAGTGCGCGCCACCCTGGCTGACAACGGCATCGGCTATTTTGGGTTCACCAACTCCTATTTCACCGACAACATTCTGCGGCACGGCATGCCGATTGGTGGTCGCGAGAACCAGCTGTACTCCGGTCAGCTGCCGACGGTGTTCTCCTCGAATTTCGGCTACCTGACATACGATCTTGGACGGTTCGGCATTCCCGACGGCCAGATCGTACTGGGTGCCAATTTCGTGCGAACTACCTGGAGCCCGCTTGGCCCCAACAACTTCAGCCTGTCCGAAGCGACCTACTACCAGACGCTGTTTAACAAGATGGTTGAGGTCAAGATCGGCTATATCGCCAATAGTCTTGAATTCCTTGGCACCTATGTCGGCGGCAGCTTGGCTGGCGGAGTATTCGGCCCGAATGGAACGATCCCCGTCGAGCAGGGCGAGACCACGACCATCTATCCGACGCCCGGGGTCAACGTGAAGGTCAACCTGCCTCGCAATGTCTACACCAAGATCGGCGTCGAGCGGGCGCTGAGCCCGGACGGCGTGGTGACCGAAAACTACCAGGATGTTGGTGGTGTGCGTTTCACCTTGCCCAATTCCGGTGTCTTCGTGATCGACGAAACTGGATACCGGGTCAACCCGTCACCTGGTATACATCAGACCTGGATTCGCGGTGCTGCCAGCTACACGTCAAGCAACTACCAGGATTTTTCCAAAATTGGTCATCGTGCCGATCATAACTATGGACTCTACATATTCGGCGATCGTCAGTTATGGCAGAAGAATCCGTCGGTCTATACCGCAGCGCAAGGCATCTACGCAGGATTCACCGTGGAGTATGCGCCTCCGGCACTGAACCGTTTCACGAAGTACTACGAGGCTAGACTCTACAGCTTCGGCTTGATACCTGGTCGCCCGAAAGACCTGCTTAGTCTGGTTTTTACCGATAACGTTTTCAGCAGCTACCTTATTGATACCGCGCATTTACGCAAGCAGCTCACCCACCCCAACAGCGAGGCGTTGAGCCTGAACTACAGCGCCCATATCTATCACGGGATTAATTTCAATACTGGCTTGAGTTTCATCAGCAACCCGACCAGCGTCACCTACACGCACCTCACTGGAAGCGCGCTGAACGCCATGGTCGGTACGGTAACGTTCTTCTAGGTTGGAACCGCACGCGATCGGACGACACATAAAGGAATGTGGAATGGAGCCTGAGCAATGAGCATCACAGTTCCTGCCGCAGACGCTTTGCCAGACGCGAAAGCGCTCATCGCCGGCCGTCGCTACACCCTCACGGCTCAGGCGCTGCATTGGGTCACCGCGCTCCTGATGTTCGCGGTGTTGCCGTTCGCCTGGGTCATGATGAACATGCCGAGGAACTCGCCGCTGCTGGAACAGACCTACATGTTTCACAAATCGATCGGTCTGACCATCCTGGCGCTGGTCGCGTTTCGGCTGGCATGGCGGGTTTGGCATCCGGCACCTTCGCTGCCGGTCAATCTCGCCCGCTGGGAAGCTCTGGCTGCGCGGGCGTCGCATTGGCTGCTCTACCTGGTCATGATTGTCATGCCGATCAGCGGCTACCTGTTCTCGGCATTCAAGGGTCATAGCACCACCTATTTCAATCTGTTCTTTGTTCCCGAACCACCGGCAAACGCGAAAGGGGCGGAGGTTGCGGTCTGGCTCCATGTGGTGATCGGCCAGTGGCTGGTTTATACCCTGATCGTGCTCCATCTCGGCGCCACCGCCTGGCATGTCGCGGTGCGGCGCGACCACGTGCTCGAGCGCATGCTGCCGCCGCCCGAACTCTAGAGGCTGTTGTGGCAGTGCCTGCGGGTCGCGGTCGGCAGTGTCGGCCGCCTCGGCCTGAGCAGCCGGTGCCGCGATGTCGGTGGCTGACCTGACGCGTAGCTTCGAGGCCCGATCGTAGCGCACGGGGCGGCCGCGACACCGAGACGGCAATGCCACGGCCTGGCTCCGGTTCCGTACACTGGCTGTTGGATGCCACCGGCCCGACGTCGTGCGGCGCGGGCGGGTGGCGGCGCAGGGAGCTCGGCACGCGCACCTGGCGTTCCCGGCGCAAGCTGCGTGTCCACCACGTCCCGGGGCACGATCCAGCCCAACAATCGACGGTCGCGAGAGACGGTCGTGCCCGCACCCCAGGGTCGGCAGCCCGAACAGGTGGGTCGCATCCACCTCGAACAGGCCACCGACAAACAATGCGTGGGTGTTGCTGCTACTGGGTGCGGCCGCGCCCGACTGGTCGGGATGGGATACGAACTGCAGGAACGGCTTGAAGGTGAAGCCGGGAGCGACTGCCAGGCCGTGGCTCGCCTCGTGGGAGATTCCCGACCGGCCTGCCTGGCCGCCTGTCGATTTCGCCAGCAGGCTGCCGATGCGTTCCGTGATGCGCGGGTTCACGCCGAGCAGGCTGACCGCCAGGCCGGCCGTGTCGTTGGGCCGGCCGGGGACGAGGCCAGGGGCCGCCCGACGTCGGCGCCAAGCGGCTGCAGGTTGATCATGTGGCCGTCGCTCGTGCCCGGAAGGATCGCTGACGGCGGTGGCCCGCTCGGGATGAGGAGGGACTGCGCGGACGTGCCCGACGTGGTCCGGGATTGCGCGACGGCAGGTCCAGGCCCCAGGCGCAGAACCGCGAGCACGCGGCAGCAGGCGCGCCAGTCCGCCTGCCCGCCCGGACCGGCTCGGCGGCCTCGGAGCCTCTGCCGTGCCCCTCGGTCGCCGTGGGCACGCCGTTCCCGCAGGGCGGTCAGCATGGCCGCGGCGAACTGCCCGGTGCCGGCGTCTGCGCCGGTAAGCGGCTTGCGCCAGGACCGCGCGTTCCTGTGCCGTGCTGCGTGGTGCGCCATTCGCCCGGGTCGCAGGACCTCGACCTCCTGTGGTTCACCGGCAAGGGCCTGGATGCGGAGCCGGGCCGCGGTGATGCCGTCTCGCCGTCTCGGTGCTGCGTCCCAGGCCGCAGGATCCGGTCCCGCTGGATCGAGGCCGGACAGGACACTGGCGGAGCCGATCGGACACCCGGGCCCGGCGCGGAGCCGGATGGAACGCTGCCCGCGGTGGCGGCGCCACGGTGACGACCGCGGCCGGGTTTTGCGACCGTCCGTCCTGCATGGTTGGCGGCTCGGTTCCGCGGGCAGTGGCCGCCGTGTTGGTGGACCAGACGATGAGGCCCCGCGCCGATGCCAGATCGCCTGGCACGCTGCCGACCTCGTTGTTCCCCGCCGCCGTGCCGGGCCGTGTTGGCGCCGGGCAGCGCTGACCTCGAACGGCGTGATCAGGCTCCCCTGGGAACCTGCACGGAGCCGGGCGGCGCTGCCATCCCGGGCAAGCAGAACGGCAGCCGGGGCCGTGAATCACACGGCCCGATCGCGTCCCGACCCGTGCGAGAAGGCAGCTGGCTCACCCACGCTGCGGTTCCCACGCAACTCACACCGGAACGACATCCGGGCCGTTCTTCGGGAATCTGTCGATTACCGAAGGATCGATGTTCAGGTGCTGGGCCACCAGGGACGGTGGCGTGCGCGTCAGCCACTGCGACAACGAAACCTCCGAATATCGGTGCGCCTTGAAAATCTCCAGGAACTGCAACTCGGTGCTGCCGGTGTTCTGGATGTAGTGTCCAAAGCTTTTCTTGATGTAGCCGACGTCGCCCGCACGGAAGTCCGCGGTCTGCGCTTTCGGACCGGTGTTGAACACGGTCATGCGCGCCTCGCCCTTGATGTAGTACTGCCATTCGTCGGCGTTCGGGTGCCAGTGCATCTCGCGCATGCCGCCCGGCTCGACCGTCACCAGGGCGGCGGCGATCGTCTTTGAGATCGGGAAGTTGGCACTGTCGACGACCTGCACCCGGCCGCCCTTCGTCACCTTGTTCGGCGTCATTGCCGACATGTGGAAGATCACCGGCTCGGTGCCGGGAACGGCACCGACCGCCTTGCGGTCGTCGGCAAGCGAGCCAGGCTCCCTGCCCTCGAAGATCCACAGATCCGACAGCGGGATGTTCTTGAAGGTGTCCGCCGGCACGTCGAAGTTGAGCGCCAGCACCTCCGGCGGGGTGTGCGCGAGCCAGTCGGTCAGCAACAGCGTGTTGAACTCGGACGCCTTGCCGTTGTCGAACGCGAGCAGGAACTCCGCGCCGTCGGGTCCCAGCCCCTGCAGTGAATGCCCGAGGCCCGCCGGGAAGTACCACAGGTCGCCAGGCCCCACATCGTCGACGCTGGGCCGGCCCTGCCCGTCAAGGGTCGTGATCCGGCAGTTGCCGTTGGTCATGAAGGCCCATTCGGCCTGCTGGTGCCAGTGCATCTCGCGGATGCCGCCGGCTGCCAGACGCATGTTGACGCCCGAGATGTCCTGCGAGATCGCGAAGTCGTCCTGGGTGACCTCGCGCGCCCAGCCGCCGTTCTGGATCCGCCTGTGGGCATTGTTGAACGAGGCCCAGAACAGCGGCATGCCGCCGACGTCGGTCGCCGGCGGGTCCTGGAACGAGGGGAACTGGCTGGCCAGCGCCGGGTTCTGCGGGCCTGGGTTGGTCAGGCCGGTCGGCGTGCCAACGCCGTTGACGCTGCCCTGCGGCGGGCTGTCGGGGTTCCCGAACGATGCGGCACGCGCGGCACCGGCGGCACCGATGGCGCTGGCTGCAGCCAGCAGGCCGCGCCGGGAAAACGGGTTCATGGCGTTGTCCATCCGATGTTGCCACTCCCAACCTATGCTGTCTGCCGATATATGGAGGTAAACATAATGGCATGCGCGATGAATATGCTGGATCCGACGCTTCTTCGCTCCTTCCTGGCGGTGGCGGACACGCTGCAGTTTACCGCGGCGGCGCGTCGGCTCGGCCTGAGCCAGTCGACGGTGAGCGAGCATGTCGGCCGCCTGGAGCGCGCGGTCGGCCGGTCCCTGCTGCTCCGCAGCACCCGGTCGGTGGAGCTGACCGCCGATGGCACCGTGATGGTCGGCCTCGCCCGCGACATCATCGCCGTCCACAACCGTGCGCTGGCCTACTTCGACCCGCTGGTGCTGCGCGGGGTGCTGCGGTTCGGCGTCTCCGAAGACCTCGTGTTGTCGCACCTGCCGGAGATCCTGCGGGTGTTCCGCATCGCTCATCCGCTGGTGGACATGGAGCTGACGGTGGGCCTGAGCAGCCGGCTGCACGAGAGGCTGGAAGCGGGCGCGCTGGACTTGGTGTTCGCCAAGCGTAGGCCGGCCGACACCGCCGGCATCACCGTCTGGCAGGAACAGCTGAGCTGGCTGGGAAGTCCGGACATGCGGCTCGAGCCGGAGCAGCCGGTGCCGCTGGTGCTGTTCCCCGGCACCAGCATCACCCGCAGGGCAGCAATCGACGCGTTGAACCGGCATGGGCGTGCCTGGTACCTCGCCTGCAGCAGCGACAGCCTGAGCGCGCTGCTGGCTGCGGTCCGGGCCGGGTTCGGCCTCTCGGCGCAGTCCCCTGTCCTGGCCGGCGCCGACCTCGTGACACTGCCGGCCTCGGCGGGGCTGCCGCCGCTTCCTCTGATCGACGTCGTCGTGCTCGGCCGTGGTCGCCGGCTCGAGGGTCCGGTCGCGGCGCTGGCCCAGGTGATCACGAGCAATGCGGAGCTGCTTCGCATGTCCGGCCCCGGGACAAGGTGACGCAGGTCGGGTTCGAGGACGCCTGGAAGGACGGCTTGTTCGTGGCCCGGCCTGACCTCGATCCCGGTCGCGTGGTCCTTGTGAGGGGACCGGAGCCGCGGCCAGATGGCCCGGCTGCGCGGCCGTGCCCTGCAGGGCGATGCTGCCGGACAGCCATCGCGCATGGCCGCTGCAGGACGACCTTCACCGGCGCCCCGCGCCCGGACGGCATGACCGCGCCCGTGGTCCTGGACAGGCCGATGAACCGGGCGGCGTTCCTGGTCTGTGTCGACCAGGTCCTCGTGCCGACCCTGCGGCACGGCGACACGGTCATCATGGACAACCTGCCCGCCCACGAGGCTCCGAGGTGCGTCGCGCCAGCGAGGCCGCAGGAGCAGCAGCAGACGGGTGCCGACGACACGCTGCAGCGAGCCGGGCGGGAACCGGGCCGGGGCCGATCCCGGCCCGGCGACGATGACGAACGGCATGCCTGGGGCTGCTCCGGCGCCGGCCGGCGTGTCCCGACAGCCACGCACGCTGTCAGCTGCCAGAATGCCGGGTGACGCTTCCACGCACTCCACCGCCGATGCCGGGAAGGCTGCAGGAGCCGTTGCTCCGACACGAGCCCGGGGTGACGCCGTTCATCGTGGAAAAGCCTTGCCGTTCCGGGACGCCTGTAGCATGCACTACAGTCTTTTGGCCGTGCAAGGATTCTGCTACGATGGGCGAGGAGGCCAGAAACCAGGGCGACCCAGACGTGTACCGCGGCCGGTTGGATGCGCACGGCGCTTGTCTCTCCCCCGCGAGCCGGCGAGTGGCCCACTACATCGACGCCAATCGCGCCTCCGTCTTGGCCAGCTCGGCCATGGAACTGGCCGTGCGTACCGACACGTCGGATGCGACGGTGATCCGGGCGGTGCAAAGCCTCGGGTTCAAGGGGCTGGCAGAGCTGAAGCAGGCGCTGTTGTCCTCGCTGGAACAGGTCCCGAACCCGGCCAACGACATGCGGCGCACGCTCGTCGACGTCGGCGCAAGCACCGATCGGGCGATCGCCTCCGTGCTGGACGCGCATGACGAGGCGCTGCAGGAGCTGCGCTCGTCCGAAAGCCGCAACCGGATCGCCGCGGCCGTTGCCGTCCTGCATCCGGCGGACAGGATCGGGATCTTCGGCATCGGTCCGTCGGCCGCCCTGGCCGCCTACGTCGGAACGCTGCTGGCCCGGGGTGGGCGTCAGGTCGTGATGCTGAATGCCACAGGCTTCATGCTGGCGGACCAGATGCTGCAGTTGCGTGCGGGTGACGCGCTGCTGGTGCTGGCATACGGTCGCGCGTATGCGGAAGTCACCACCTTGTTTGCCGAGGCACGCCGTCTGAGCCTGCCGGTCGTTCTTGTGACCGACAGTCTGGACAACAAGCTCGCGTGCTCCGCTTCCGTCGTTCTTCGCGCCCTTCGCGGCCGTTCCAGTCGGGTTGCCCTGCACGGGGCAACGGTGGTGTGCCTGGAAGCGCTGGTTCTGGGGCTGGCCGCCGTCAGCTCCCGGACGGTCGCCAGCCTGGAACACCTGAACCGGCTCCGCGAGGCCATTCGCCACAACGGCCGCCCCCGGCGGTTGCCGCGCGGATCGGCAGGCGCGGCATGAGCGATCCCCGTTTGGGGCGCTGGCTCGGCTTCGGCGCCCTGGCCGTTGTCGTGGCGGCAGGCGGCTACTCGCTGCTTGGCCGGGGCGGGTCGGAGACGAGCAGTTCGCCTCCGCTGCCAGCCCCGGTTTTCGCCGCCACTGTTTCGAGCGGCGACCTTCCCATCGAGCTTGAGGCGCTGGGCCGCGTCCAGGCTTCCAACACGGTCACCGTAAGGGCCCTGGTCGGCGGCCAGATCAGGTCCATCGACTTTGTCGACGGCCAGACCGTGGCGGGCGGTGTCACGCTGGCGCGGATCGACTCCCGGCCCTTGCAGGCGACCGTCGACCAGGACAAGGCGACCGTCGCCCGGGACCAAGCCGGCCTGTCCAACGCGGAGGCCGACCTGAAGCGCTACGTCCCGTTGGCCGGTCAGGGCATCGTCTCGGCGCAGCAGGTCGCGACCCAGCGCAGCCTGGTCGCGCAGCTGCACGGAACGCTCGCCGCCGACATGGCCGCACTCAGCCGCGATCAGGTCCAGCTCAGCTACACGACCATCACCGCCCCACTCGCCGGAGTGCTCGGCCTGCGCCAGGTCGACGTCGGCAACACCGTCAGCCCGACGGACCCCGGCGGGATCGTGGTGCTCACCCAGATCCAGCCCATCGACGTGCTGTTCCCCGTCCCGCAGGCCAGCCTGCCGGACGTGCAGCTCCGCCAATCCGCTGCGGGAGCAGCCGGCCTGGTCGTGGAGGCATGGACGCAGGACGGGTCGCGCAAGCTCGACCAGGGACGCCTGACCGCGCTCAGCAACCAGATCGATGTCGCGAGCGGCACTGTCACCCTCAAAGGCACCTTCCCCAACGCCCAGCGCACGCTCTGGCCTGGCGCCGCCATCGTCGCGCGCCTCGTTCTCGACACGGAGCACGATGCGCCGACGGTGCCAGCCATCGCCCTCGATCAGGGTCCCCAGGGATCGTTCGTGTGGGTGATCGGGCAGGACGGCAAGGTGAAGCCCACGCCGGTGCAGGTGAGGCAGGTCGTCCACGGCATCGGTCTTGTCACCGGCCTGAACGCCGGCGACAGGGTGGTGACGAACGGCCAGTATGGCCTGACGGACGGCGCCTCCGTGGCGGTCCAGGAGCCGGGGCCAGGCACCACCGCGGCCGCCGGGACTCCGTTGCGGAGCAACCAGGCCGGCCGGCTGGGCATCTCGCCATGACGTCGCGCGAGCAGGATCCGCACCGCGCCGGCACCGAACCGCAACCGCCGGCGCCGCCCGCGGCGTCGCCGGGCCCCCGCCGTCCCGAAAGCCGCGACCGCGAGGAGGAGCCGGACGGCGCGGCGCCTGACGAGCAGGCCCCGGATGGCGGCATCTCGACCATCTTCATCCGCCGCCCGATCACCACCTTCATGATGATGGCCGGCCTGTTCATCGTCGGCACGCTCGCCTACCTCAAGCTGCCGATCGCCTCCCTGCCGACCGTGAACGTCGCGACCATGCTGGTCACGGCCGCACTCTCCGGCGCCGATCCGCAGACCGAGGCCTTTGCCGTCACCAATCCGCTTGAAGCCCAGTTCGGCCAGATCCCCGGGCTGACGACCATGACTTCGGCCAGCGCCAACAGCTATGCGGAGATCACGCTGTCGTTCGGCTTCAACCGGACGATCGACGCTGCGGCACAGGACGTGCAGGCCGCCATCAGCGCCGCGGCGGCCTACCTGCCTGCGGAACTGGCGCAGCCGCCTGCCTATCGAAAGACCAACCCGGCCGACGTCCCCGTGCTGATCCTGGCGCTCACGTCGGACACGCTGCCGCTCACGACGGTCAGCGACTACGGACAGAACATCCTCACGCAGCGCATCTCCCAGGTGAACGGCGTCGGCTTGGTCACGGTCGGTGGCCAGCAGCAGCCGGCCATGCGGCTGGAGATGAACCCGGCCAAGCTGGCCGATGTCGGCCTGACCATCGCAGACGTGCGTACCGCCGTATCGAATGCGACCACCATCACGTCCAAGGGCGTGCTGCAGGGCGCCCACAAGGCGATCGCGCTGCAGGCCAACGATCAGCTGGTCGAGAGGGACGCCTATGATGACATCGTGGTCTCCTACCGCGACGGGGCCCCGGTCCTGCTGCGTGACGTAGGCCATGCCGAGATCGGGGCGGCGAACGACCTGCTCGCAGGATGGTACGACGGCAAGCGCGCCGTCATCCTCAACATCCTGCTTGCGAACGGCGCCAATGCCATCGCGACGGTCGACAAGATCAAGGCCGAACTGCCCCGGCTCAAGGCCGCGGTGCCGAAGGCGATGAACGTCGACATCGTCTCGGACCGCACGATGACGATCCGCGCCTCGGTCACAGACGTGGAGCATACGCTGCTCATCACGGTGGGCTTGGTGGTGCTCACCATCTTCGTCTTCCTCCGCAATGTCTGGGCAACGGTCATCCCCGCGTTTTCCATGGTGCTGTCGATCATCGGCACGTTCGCCGTCATGTTCGCGCTCGGCTACAGCCTCGACAACCTGTCGCTTATGGCGCTGTCGATCGGCATCGGCTTCGTCGTCGACGACGCCATCGTCATGATCGAGAACATCTCCCGCCACCTGGAAGACGGCATGAAGCCGCTTCAGGCCGCGCTGAAAGGTGCGGGAGAGATCGGCTTCACCATCATGGCCATCTCCGTCTCGCTGATCGCCGTGTTCATCCCGCTGTTCCTCATGGCCGGTGTCGTCGGCAAGATGCTGCAGGAATTCGCGGTCACCGTGTCGGTCGCCATCCTCGTCTCGGTGTTCGTCTCGCTCACCCTCACGCCGACCCTGTGCGCGCTGCTGCTCAAGCCCGTGGCCAAGGACGAGAAGCACGGGCGCCTGTACAACGCCGCCGAGCGCGTCTTCGACTGGATGCTGGCCCGCTACGCCGCCGCCCTGACCGTCGTGCTGCGGCACCAGTTCATGACGCTGCTGGTCATGATCGGCACCATCACCCTCACCGGCGTGCTGTTCGCCATCATCCCCAAGGGCTTCTTTCCGCAGCAGGACACCGGCCTGATCGCCGGGATCACCGAGGCGGCGCAGGACATCTCGACCGAACGCATGGGCAAGCTCCAGCAGCAGGTCGCCGGCATCGTCGGCCGCGACCCGGCCGTGCTCAGCGTCGCCAGCTACATCGGTCCCGGCCCGTCCAATGCCGCGCCCAACCAGGGCCGCATGTTCATCACGCTGAAGCCGCTGGCGCAGCGGCCCGACGGCAGCGCGCAACAGGTGATCGACCGCCTCGCCGCTCCCCTGCGGCAGGTGCAGGGCATGCATCTGTTCATGCAGGCCGCGCAGGACCTGACCATCGGCGCCCGCACGTCCAAGGCCGAGTATCAGTACACCCTCGTCGACGACGACCCGGCCGAACTCGCCACCTACGCCACCCGCATGGTCGCCAAGCTCAATCGGGCCAGTGGCATCACCGGCGTCAGCAGCGACCAGGAAGCGACCGGCCCGCAACTCATGCTCGCCATCGACCGCCAGGCCGCCGCCCGGTTCAACCTGCAGCCGCAGGACATCGACCAGGCGCTCTACAACTCCTTCGGCAGCCGCTTGGCCACCAAGGTCTATGGCGCCAACGGGCAGTACTTCGTCATCGTCGAAGCCGACTCGGCATTCCGCACCGGCGCCACGGCGCTCGACAACGTCTTCCTTCGCGCGCCGTCCGGCGCGATCGTCCGGCTGAACCAGGTTGCGACCATCACGTCGCAGGTGGCGCCGGTCGTGATCAACCACCAGAACCAGGCGCCCTCGGTGACGATTTCCTTCAACCTGAAGCCCGGCGCGTCCATCGGCGCCGCCGTCGATCTCGTGCTGGGCGTCGAGAAGTCCCTGCACCTGCCGCTCACGGTCACGGCCTCGTTCCAGGGCAGTGCCAATGCCTACCAGACGGCGCTCGCCGGGCAGGCGGTGCTGATCGGCGCCGCGCTGGTCGCGATCTACCTGATCCTCGGCATGCTGTACGAGAGCTGGATCCATCCCATCACGATCATCTCCACCCTGCCCTCGGCCGGGCTCGGCGCGCTGCTTGCGCTGATGCTGGTCGGCATGCCGCTTGATGTGATCGGCATCATCGGATTGCTGCTGCTGCTCGGCATCGTCAAGAAGAACGGCATCATGCTGGTCGATTTCGCACAGGATGAGGAGAGGTCAGGCCGCTCCCCGCGGGACTCGATCTATGACGCCTGCACTCTGCGCTTCCGTCCAATCCTGATGACCACTGTTTGCGCCATCCTCGCCGGCGTTCCGCTCATGCTCGGCAGCGGCATCGGTTCGCAGATCCGAACGCCCCTTGGCTACACCATCGTCGGCGGCCTGCTCCTGTCGCAGGTGCTCACGCTGTTCACGACGCCAGTCATCTACATCTACATGGACAGGCTCGGACGGGCGATGGGCTCGCTCGGACACGGAAGACGCCCCACGGAGCAACCGGGCGAATGAGGCGCCTGAGACCGCCCCGGGCCCTCAGCTTGCTGACCGGCCTCGCCGCCCTGTGCGGGTGTCATCTTGGCCCGGATTACCAGAGGCCGGTATCGGCCATTCCGGCCACCTGGCAGCAAGCGCCACCGGGCACGATGGCTGCCTGGCCCCCGCCCGATTGGTGGCGCGCCTTCGGCTCGCCCCAGCTCGACGCCCTGATGAACAGGGCGCATGCCGGCAACCTTGATCTCTTGGCCGCCGCCGCCCGGGTGCGGCAGGCCGATGCGCAGGCGCGGGTCGCCGGCGCGCCGCTGCTTCCCTCCGTGGGTCTCCAGGGCCAAGCCGGACCGCTGCGAGTGCTGAACAACACTGGGCGGGAGCGGCACTACACCAACCGGCAGGGCACCTTCCAGGCGAGTTACGAGCTGGATTTTTGGGGCAAGAACCAGGCCTCGCTCGAAGCCGCCCAGGCGACCGCCGACTCCAGCCGCTACCAGCGTGACGTCGTTTGGCTCACGACGGCGCAGGCCGTCGCCAACACCTATTTCACCATGCTCTCCCTGGAGGACCGGTTGCAGATTGCTGCCGACAACCTCGCCCGCGCGCACCGCGAGCTTGATGCGACGGTCAAGGCAGAGCGGCAGGGTGTCGTCCCGGAGATGGACGTGGTCGCCCAGCAATCCGTCGTGGCGAGCCTCGTCACCGTCGTCTTCCCGTTGCGCCAGCAGCTCGCGCTCACCCGCAACACGCTCGCGCTTCTGGTGGGCGAACTGCCAGAAGCGCTGCATCTGACCGGGGAGTCGCTGGAACACCTCGTCCAGCCACAGATCGCCCGCGGCGTGCCTGCGGAGTTGCTGGCCCGCAGGCCCGACGTTCAGGCGGCCGAGGCGCAGTTGATTGCCGCCAATGCCGACATCCGGGTGGCCCGCGCGCAGTTCTTCCCGTCGATCGACCTCGACGCGAATGGCGGCATCGTCAGCTACGTACTGGCCCATTCGACCGCCGGGCCGCTCGGCGTGTACTCCCTGCTGGGCTCGTTCACACAACCCCTTTTCGAGGGAGGGGCGCTTCAAGGGCGTCTGGACCTGGCGAAGGCGCAGTACCAGGCTATCCTGGCAGGCAGCTACCAGAAGGCCGTGCTGTCCGCGTTCAGCGACGTCGAAGGTGCGCTTGCCGGCGTCAAGGAAGCCGCCAGCGAGGAAACGGCACAGCAGGCCACTCTCGCGCTCGCGCAAAAGTCGAACGGCCTTGCAAACGGCGCATTCCGCGGCGGCACGAGCACCATTTCCGCTGTCCTGCTTAGCGAAACGTCGCTCTACACCACCCAGGACGCCCTTGCGCAGGCCCGTCTGGCCCATTTCCAGGCGATCGTGGGCCTGTTCGGCGCCCTGGGCGGCGGTTGGCAGGCCTGACCATGCGAAGCTCCGACGACCGGGTCAGCGCCGCTTCGTCGTCGGGTCTGCAGGGTGCCTTGCGCTGCGTGGAACGGTGCCGGTCCAGCATCCTGCAGGCAAGACGTTGCGAGACGCCCGGTTCCGCCGTGACGTGCCCCACGGCAGCCCGACGACACGCGATGCCTGGAAATCCCCCGATGCGGCTTCCTTCAGGAGCAGCTTCCCCAGCGTCAGGCCCGACACCGCCCGGCGCCGGCGCCGATTCCGGGTTCTTGCGGACAAAGTCCCTTGGTTCTCTCTTTCAGGAAAGGACATGCTTCCCGTCTGTCGTGGCGCATGGAGCCAGGGCCGGCAAGGCCATAACAGCCTGTGAGCATCTGAGTCCGTGGCTCTCAGCGCAATGAGACCGGAGCCGCACCGCAATTCCACGACCTGCGCAGCCAAGTCAGACGCATGGTTCCTACCGTTTCCTATGAAGAACTCCTCATGAGCATGGTCTGCAGATCCTCGGACACCTTGTTTTGAATAGCGTCGAAGCCTTCCGCACGGCGGGCGACCAGGTTCAGCTCCTGCGTCGGCACGTGGCGCCCGCGGAAGGGAATGAACACAAGCGTGCCAAGAGACCGCGCCGCTGCGGATGATGGAGAACTCGTTCGACAACGCGCATCTCGCCTTTGTTCACGCCTCGACGTTCGGCGACGCGTCGCAGCGTAGACCGAAGCGCCACGAGGTGATCGAGACGGACTACGGGTTCTACGCCGCCTCGACGGTGGACATCATGAACCCGCCGGACGCGCACGAGGTGACCGGCTGCACGACGCCGCGCACGCAGTGTAAGATGGAGAACCGCTGGCAACTGCCGTTCTGCCGGCGCACGGACATGGAGTACCCCCACGGCATCCGCCACATCATCATCAACTGCGCGACGCCGATCGACGACGAGCACATCCAGCTGAAGCAGCTGCTGTAACGCAACGACCGCGAGGAGGATTGCTCGACTGCGAAGCTGATCGCGTGGGACCAGAAGATCACCAACAAGGACCGCGACGTGCTTGAAGGCACCGATCCCGACGCGACGATCGACATCGACCGCAGCAGCGCCGAGTTCGTGCTGCACTACTGCGCGCACGACCCCGCGACCACCCCGTTCCTGGCCGGGCTGGCACAGGGGCCGTTCGGGTCGCGGGTGGAGGTCCACCTGGGGGCGGGTGCATCTGACGCTGCCGGTCAGGTGCGGTACTTCGACGCAGGCGCCGTGCTGGCCATTGCGTGTGACGCGCATGTCTATGTGTGCGGCCCGGCACGGCTGCAGGACAGCGTGATCGCCGCCGCGCTGGAGTGGGACCCGACGCGGGTGCATCATGACAGCCTCTAGGCTCCCGTCCGGCGGCTGGTGGAGCGGATCGCACACGAACGGATCCGCGTTTGGGATTCAGGGCTTGTGGACGGCGGGCCGCATGCTTGGCGCCTGGACGCGGTCGCTCGCGAACGCTGGTCCGGCCCCGTGCGGCCTGGGCCTGCCCCGCTGCAAGGTGTTGGCGAACGGGCGGCCGAAGCGCAGGCCCCACTCGCGAACCCTCTCGCGTGGCATGACCCCGCCGCGGGCAGCCAGGGTGGTCCCGACGTCGCGCAGGCCGGAAGTCGGAGTGGTCGTACAGCCACATCGCATGTTCGGTCATCTCGGCCGGAAGGCGGTGGCCGCCGCATCGATCGGGTGACGTCGTCATGCCTGATCGGCTGTCACGGCCCGGACGGGCCTGCCGACCCGACACCGCGTCCCGCAGGCCTCAACCTGCCCGACCTGTTCCGGCCGGTTTCGGCTCGGCAGCCCCGCGGCGACGAGGGTATCGGCCCGGAGGAGCAGCGGACAGGCCGTGAGGCGACGAAAAGTTCACGCCACTCGGTAACCGCTGCGTGGCGGTGGCGAATGCGATGGGCAATCCATGACGGAGAACGCCATGTTACCTCGCTTGCAAACCCACGAAAGACGTCGCTTCGCGTCGTTGTTGGCCCTGTCGATCTGCCTGCCCGGCGTGGCGCTGGCGCAGGACGAAGCGGCCGATCGCTGGGGCGGACAGCCGCACCATGTTCTGTATGTGGAAAGCAACGTCGCCAAGGCCGGCAGAAACTCGATCCTCGCCTACGACATCGCCCCGGACGGCAGCCTGCACACCCTGCCGGGTTCGCCTTTCCTCACCGGCGGCACCGGATTCTACGACAGCAGCTTCAAGCTCGGGCCGTTCGACAACGACCAGAACGTGATCCTCAACCCCGCTGGCGACGTGCTCTACGCCGTCAACGGCGGGTCCAACACGATCGCCGCCTTCCAGCTCGATCCCGCCGGGCGGCCGACACCCTTGCGGGGTTCGCCGTACTCTGCCCAGGGCAGCACCCCCGTCTCGCTCGGCCTGCACCAGGGCACGCTGATCGCCGTGGACAGTGGCGAGGACCCCGCCCAAGCCGCCGCCAACGGCGGCACTCCTCCCGTGCCGAAGCTGAGCGTCTCGCGCGTGGGCTACGACGGGCGGCTGGCGCCGGAACCGTATGCGGCCTTCGCCCTGCCGGCCGGCTCCGACCCGAGCCAGGCCTTGACCACGTCCACTGGACCGTTCGTGTTCGGCTCGGAATTCCCGGCCGGCGGCAACCTGCTCTCCTACTATCAGGCCCCGGACGGCCGGCTGATCCCGGCGGACTCGCTCGCGACGCCGGTGGTGGCCGGGACGCAGTCGCTGCCGCTCGGGCTGTGGGTCAATCCGCGGGCGCCCTACCTCTATGTCGGCCTGGTCAACGTCAACCAGCTCGGCGTCTACCGCTGGGACCAGGCCGGGCGGCTCAGCCTCGTCCGCGCGGTCGCCAACTCCGGCCAAGCGTTGTGCTGGATCCGCGCGACCCGCGATGGCCGCAGGCTGTACACCTCCAACACCGGCGACCAGTCCGTCTCGGTCTACGACACCACCGATCCCGCGAACCCGGTCGAGATCCAGCACATCTCGGCCGGCGGAGTGGGTGGCTACGAGGAGTTCTCGCTCGATCCTGAGGAGCACTTCCTCTACCTGCTCGAACAGGAGAACAGCGCGGCCTCGGTAGGCAAGAGCGGCAAGATCCACGTCCTGCGGATCGACAGGCGTAGTGGATTGCTCACCGCACTCGATGCCCTCACGGTCACATTGCCGCTCCCGGCCAACACCAGGCCTCTCGGTGTCGCCATCCGCTGACGACCGGAGTTGGCGGCTGTGGTGCGAGTGTGACGCACGGACCGGAAGACGGGCGCAGGACACCTGCCTGCGTCGGCTGTCGTGCCGCGCGGACGTACCGCGGGCGTCCGGGTTCGAGCCTCTGGTTCGGGACGCCGACGGCGGGGGCGATCTCCGTCCCGCGTCGGCGGTCGAGTGCAGACATGACCGGCGTGACATGGTCACTGGCCGCAAGGCGCGTCGGAAGGGAGAAGGACGACGCCTCCCGGCTCGCTTCCATGACCGCCGGTCGAGCTCATCCGCATGAGCCGGGTCGACTGCCCGGATCGGTCCCGAGTGGATCTGGCGGCAGGCTTCTGTCGATCACAGGCGCAACAAAGCCTCGGCGTTGCGATGGGCGATCTTCTCCTTGTCCTCCTGGCTGACCGGGAGCTGTTCCAGGAATTCGCGGGCGCCCGTGTTGGTCAGATAGGGGTAGTCGACCGCGTAGAGGATGCGGTCCGCACCCAGAACCTCATGGATGAACTTGAAGTGCGGCAGGTTCAGCATGCCGCTGGGCGTGACGTAGACCTGCGACGTGTAGGTGTCCGTGATGGTCCGGGACAGTCCGGTGATGTCGGGCGCCATCGCGTCGTCCAGGCGCTGGAGATAGAAGGGCACCATCTCGCCCCAATGGCCGCTGATGATCCTCAGGTCGGGGAATTTGTCGAACACCCCTGACAGGATCATGCGGATGACCTGGACACCGGCCTCGTTGTGCCAGCCCCAGCCGAACAGGGACAGGCGCGCGGTCACCGTCCTGTCCAGACCTCCGTAGTAGGGACGCTGCACCTGCGGCAGGGGGGAGCCCGGGTGGACGTAGAGGGGCACCTTCAGCTCGGCCAGCTTCGCCAGCACGGGCTCATAGTGCGGATCGTCCAGGAAAGTCTGGCCGGGCCGCCCGACGAGCAGCGTGCCCTTGAGGCCCAACCCTTGCACTGCCCGCTGCAGTTCGGCAGCCGCAGCCTGCGGGTCCTGCCATGGCAGAGTCGCGAAGCCGGCGAAGCGATCGGGGTGAGCCCGCGCGATTTCGGCAAGCCTGTCGTTCGCGGCGCGCGTCAGCTCGACGCCCTGGCCGGCCGGAGCCAGCTGAGGCGCGTTGCTGTAGGAGAGAACCTGCATGTCGATGCCATGCGCATCCATGTCGGCGAGCCGCCCGGCGCCCACGTCGGTCGCCCTCGGCATGACTTCCCGGACCGGAAGCAGGCAAGGGCGGTTCGCGGATGCCGGAGGCTCGTCCTCAACGGTGCCGGCCAGGTCGGCCATGTATCCGGCTTCTGCCATCTGGGCTGCCTGGGTCGCCTTGGCGATGCCGGAATCCAGGGTGTGCTCCTCAAGCGCGATGATCCGCATTTGCCAGGTCCTAAAAGGGGCGCTGATCGATCTTGTCGCACGGATCGGCAGGCCGGGCTGCCTGAGGCAGGATGCGATGGGACGATTGCTGCTGCCCTGAGGGATACACCGCGGCGTTCGAGATCAACGCCGATCATCGTTCGCTGCGGCAGACAGAAGGGCTGATCGGCTCCATGCCCCCCTTGCCCGGCCTCGATCTCGCGGTGCCAGCCCACTCGACGCTGGGCCGCCGGGCCGAGATGCTGGAGGTGGCACGACCGCGGCCGGGCTCGGCGCCCGTGGACCTGCTGGTGGACAGCATGGGCCGGAGCCGTGCGGAGCAGACGAGTGGCTGCCGGAGAAGCATGCCATGACGACGCGCCGCGCCTGCGCACGCTGCACGTCGGCGTGGATGCCGACACCGGCCGCGTCGTCGCCACGACGCTGACCACGAACGACCTCGATGGCGTCTGCAGGTCGGCCTCCCCTCGACCAGGCCATGGACCCGCTCGCCTCCTTCACGGCTGACGGCGCGTACGACCAGGAGCGCGGCTACGGTGACGTCGCCGCTTGGTGTCCCGATGGTGCCGTGATCGTGCCACCACGATGCAACGCCGTTCCAAGCGGCACGGCCGGCACGGTGCCAGGCCAACGAGACCGGCCTTTGCAGCACATCGCCGAGCACGGCGGGATGAGACGGCAGAGGACCTCGGGCTGTCACCGGCTTGCACCGGTGAGGGCCGACATGAGCCGCTTCAAGCGAGCGGTCGGGGACGCGCTGCGCTCGCGCACGAAGCGGCACCGCGCGACCGAGGTGGCCATCGCCGTCGGTGCGCTGGGCCGCATGCTCGACCTCGGACGCCCGAGCCTGGTCCGCCTCGCACGCGCGACCAAGCAGACGCAGGTGCGGTGCCCGCCTCCTGGTTCCTGCGACCAAGCCTCTCTGGGACGCGAGCCGCGATGCCCTGCCATGCCTCGCGTCGCTGGATTGTGCCGGCTACTTCACCTCTGCAGGGCATGAACCGGATTGATCGAAATCGGCTCTGGAGGAGCGCAGCCTCTCCACGTTCTCGAAGATCACGTCGATCAGGCCGGGGAAGGTCGCATGGTGCTGCTCCGAGGCGATGACGACGAACTCGATGTCCGAGAGCTCCGGCAGGAAACGCGAGAAGGGGAGGGGCGCGAGACCTTCTGGAAGCAGGCGGGCCGAGTGCGGTGCCACCCCGAGCCCGGCCCGTGCCGCGGCGTAGAGACCGCTGAGGCTGCCGCTGGTGCAGGCGGTACGCCACGCCCGGCCCGTCCGGTCCAGCGCCTGCAGCGCGAGAGTGCGTGTGATGCTTGGCGGCGGGTAGAGTACCAGGGGCAGGGGCAGCTTGGGATCGGGACGTATGCCGGGCCGCCCGACCCACACGAGCTGCTCGCGCCAGACGACCTGTCCACGTGCGTCGCCGAAACGGCGCTTGACGAACAGCACGTCCAGATCTCCGGCGTCGAAACGCTCGTACAGCGTCATGCTCAAGCCGATCATCAGCTCCAGTTCGACCGCCGGGTGGCGGCGCGCGAACTCGGCCAACACGCCTTCCAGTCCGGCCGCGCCGAAGTCCTCGGATACGCCAAAGCGCAGGCGCCCGACCAAGGAGGGCGGCTTGAAATACTCATACAGATTGTCGTGAGCCTTCAGCAGCTGGCGGGCGAGGCTGAGCAATGCGTCGCCGTCCGGCGTCAGCGCCACCGAATGCGTGTCACGAGCCAGGATCGTGCGTCCCAGGATGTCTTCCAGCCGCTTGATGTGCTGACTGACCGTGGATTGGCCGAGCGCCAGACGGTGCGCCGCCAGCGTGAAGCTGCGCATGTCGGCAACGGTCACAAACGTCTTCAAGAGGTCGGGACTGGGCATTCGCATGCTGTCCGACGGTTATCATGAAATCGGATTTCTATCATCCTAAACATTTATTTGTATGGTAGAGAGAACGCACTATCGTGTCGCTCTACCCGCTGACGGAGGCCTCGCGGCGATGTAGTGCAGCTGCCAGCCGACCAGGTTGCCGGGCACGATACGGTCGCGGTCGCCTTCGTTGCACCTTGAAGGTGGGCTGCACCAGAAACATGATGCGGCCCCGCGCAGACTGCCTTGCATCTGGATATGATGTTGATCGAACCAGTTTCAAATGGATGTCCTGAGCAGCAGACTAGAGAAGCGGGAAATGTCGACTGCTGATATATTGATCGCGAGACTTGCCTGAACCTGCCTTCGACTTGTTGAACACGTAAGACTTGCAAACAAGCTTTCAGGGAGAACAACCACATGGACGAGAGCAGGCGCGCTTTTCTGGGATCTGCTGCGTTGACTGCTGGCACGCTTGTGGCGCTGACGGGCGCGGCGTCTGCCGAGGACAAGGGCCAGGCGGACGACAAGGGCAGGGCGGGCGAGGGCGGTTTTGGCCGCGACGTGCAGCAGCTCAAGGCCGGCGCCGACGTCGCGTACCACAACCCGC
>CAXSER010000008.1:0-22373 GCA_964236315.1 uncultured Acetobacteraceae bacterium
GCCGACCACCCGCGCGCCGCGGTCGCGGAGCCGCGCGACGCCGCTGCCGCCGACGGCATGCGCTGCGGTGGCTGCGGCGCCAAGGTGGCTGCCGACGTGCTGGCGCGCGCGGTAGGCGGGCTGCGGCCGTTCCCGCGCGCCGAGGTGCTCGCGGGCCTGGAGACGGCCGACGACGCCGCCGTGGTCGACTGCGGCGGCCCGCGCCTGCTGGTGCACAGCGTCGACCAGTTCCGCGCCATCGTCGACGACCCCTACCTGTTCGGCCGCATCGCCGCGACCCACGCCCTGTCCGACCTGTTCGCGACGGGCGCCGAGCCGCACACCGCGCTCGCCCTGGCCACCCTGCCCTACGGTCCGCCGCGCCAGGTCGAGGCAGAGCTGTCCGCCCTGATGCGCGGCGCCAACGAGGTGCTGGCGGCCAGCGGCTGCACACTGGTCGGCGGCCACAGCGCGGAAGGTGCCGAGCTGGCGCTCGGCTTCGCGGTCAACGGCCTGGTCGCGCGCAACGGGGCGGTGCTGCGCAAGGGCGGGCTGCAGGTCGGCGACGCGCTGGTGCTCAGCAAGCCGCTGGGCACCGGCACGCTGCTCGCGGCCGACATGCGGGGGCGGGCCAGGGGGCGCTGGATCGCGGGCGTGCTGGCGCACATGCAGAGGTCCAACCAGGCGTCGGCCGCGGTGCTGCGCGCGCATGGCGCCCTGGCGGCCACCGACGTGACCGGCTTCGGCCTCGCGGGACACCTGCTGGAGATGCTGCGGGCCTCGGACCTGGACGCCGAGCTGTGGCTGGAACAGGTGCCGCTGCTCGAAGGGGCGCTGGAGACCGCGGCGATGGGTCTGCTCTCGTCGCTGCACCCCGCGAACGAGCGGCTCGGCGCCGGCGTTCGCGGCGAGCCCGGACCCCGGCGCGACCTGCTGTTCGACCCGCAGACCTCGGGTGGCCTGCTTGCCGGGATCGCGGCGCACGAGGCCGAAGCCTGCGTTGAAGCCCTGAAAGCGGCGGGCGACGAGGCGGCTGCGGTGATCGGGCTGGTGGCGCCGCGACGGTCCGGGGAGGCGGAGATCAGGCTGTGCGGGCGCCAGGAGGCAAGGTGGCCCCCCCCCCCCGGCCTTCCAGGAGCCTGAGGCGTCCGGAAGCCTGTTCCCTGGTGACGGTGTCCAGCGCCAGGCCTCTGGCGGAGCTTGAGGCAGGGTTTCGATCCTGCCTGCTTCAGCCGGTCACCACGGTCTCGACGACCGGGAACACCAGCCGGATCGTGGTGCCCAGCCCCGGTGCCGTCTCGATCTCCATCCGGCCGCCGGACTGCTCGGCGAAACCGTTGACCATCGACAATCCGAGACCCGTCCCCTTGCCGCGTTCCTTCGTGGTGAAGAACGGCTCGGTGGCGCGCCGGGCGACCTCCGGCGGCATGCCGATGCCGCGATCGGCCACCGCGACCTCGACCAG
Source organism: uncultured Acetobacteraceae bacterium (assembly GCA_964236315.1). Lineage (GTDB taxonomy): Bacteria > Pseudomonadota > Alphaproteobacteria > Acetobacterales > Acetobacteraceae > CAXSEF01. The sequence goes on from CAXSER010000008.1 coordinate 1,445, forward strand.
AGGCATGGCGTCCACCTCGCCAGCCGGGCGCAGACGGGTGGCGATCACGATCTCGCCCCCGCCTGGCAAGGCGTCCGCCGCGTTGCGCACCAGGTTCAGCAAGGCCAGTTCCATCTGCCCGGCATCGATTCGCGCGGGCAGCGGCTCTGCCGCGAGGCGGAGCGCGACGCTGGTCGCCGTGCCTGCCATCTGGTCGAGGATGCCGTCGAAGTTGGCAAGCATCTCGTTGAGGTCGAGCGTGCGGTCGTCGTGGAACTGGTTGCGGGCGAAGGACAGCATCTGGTCGGTCAGCCGCGACGCCCGACGCGCCCCCCAGGTGGCGCGCTCGATCTGGCGGGCGCGGCGAGCCTCGTCGGCCTCGTCCACGGCACGTTCCAGACTGGCGAGCACGATGGTCATCAGGTTGTTGAACTCGTGGGCCAGGCCGGACGCGAGGCCGCCCAGCGCCTCCATGCGCTGCGACTGGCGCAGCGTCAGTTCCGCTTCCCGCCGTCGCGTGACGTCGAGCTGGCTGGCGAAATGATAGGCCAGCCGGCCCTCGCTATCGAGCACCGGGCTGATGAACAGGGCATTCCAGAACCCGGACCCGTTCTTGCGGTAGTTGTAGATCTCCTGATGCACGTCCTCGCCTGCCTGGAGCCCGCGGCGGATCTGCGCGACCATCTCGGGGTCGGTGTCCGCGCCCTGCAGGAACCGGCAGTTGCGGCCCAGCACCTCGTCGCGCGCGTAGCCGGTCAGCTGCTCGAATGCCTGGTTGCAGAACACGATCGGATTGTCGTGCTGGTGGGGATCGGTGAGGCACATCGGCATCCGGCTCATCTGCACGGCGGCGAAGTAGATGTCGTGCCCGGCGTGGTCGCTGCCGGCCGGGATCACGTTGCGGCCATCGTTGGAGTAGTGCCCCTGTTCCTCGAACGGCCGGGGCGTCGTGCTCTGTTCCGCCATCAACGCTCCGTCCGAATGCACCGCACGATGTTCCCAAACCGTTCCGGCCGGCCCAAACCGCCCACCACATGGTGTTCACGATCGCAGGAACAATGCCGCCACACGCGGGTTAGTGCTGGGTCCGCCGCAAGGCATCGGAGCGGATCCGGGAGAACGGCTCTTGTGCGTGCTTTTTGTCGAGGATGAGCCCGTGATACGGGAGATCATGTCGGAAAGCCTGGCGGATGCCGGCTTCGACGTGGTCGAGGCGAGCTCTGGCGACGAGGCAATGGAGATCATCCGCACCCGCACCCATCCCTTCAGCATTCTCGTGACGGACTTCCACATGCCAGGAACGGCGAACGGTGCCGACGTGGCCGCCTGCCTGAGGGTCGAGTATCCCGGTCTGCCGGTGGTGATCGCGTCGGGCCGGCCCGACGTCTTCAAGCCGGCCTGGCGTTCCGAGCTGGGCTACGGACTGCTTCGCAAGCCCTATGTGCCGCGCGAGCTGGTCGCATTGATCCGGACGATGACCGGCAAGGACGGCTCGACAATCTGACCTCGGACGAACGGTGCTCCGGCTGCCGCACGACTGCCTAGGAACTCGGTGCCTGTGCCGCGAATGCACGGCGCTTCGTCTCGATCACGTCCCAGATCGCCGCGGACAGATCCACGCCGTCGAAGCGCGCGATCTCCTGCAAACCCGTCGGCGAGGTGACGTTGATCTCCGTCAGCCAGTCTCCGATCACGTCGATGCCGGTGAAGACGAGGCCCTGGGCGCGCAGCACCGGCGCGATGGTGTCGCAGATCTCGCGGTCGCGGGCGGTGAGCCTCGACAGCTCGGCGCGGCCGCCGACGTGCATGTTGGAACGGGCCTCGCCCTGCGCGGGAACGCGGTTGATCGCGCCGAGCGGCTCGCCGTCGACCAGGATGATCCGCTTGTCGCCCAGGCGCACCGCCGGTTCGTAGCGCTGGATCATCAGAGGCTCGCGCGAGCGGGAGAAGTGCATCTCCAGCAGGGAGGCAAGGTTCTCGTCGTCCTCGCGGATGCGGAACACGCCGGCCCCTCCGTTGCCGAACAGCGGCTTGACGATGATGTCGTGGTGCTCCGTGCGGAAGGCGCGGATCGCGTCCAGGTCCCACGTCACCAGCGTCGGCGGCATCAGCTCGGGGAAGTGCGTGACCAGCAGCTTCTCCGGCGCGTCGCGCACCGACTTCGGGTCGTTGACCACCAGCGTGCGCGGGTGGATGTGCTCGAGCATGTGGGTGGCCGTGATGTAGGCCATGTCGAACGGCGGGTCCTGGCGCATCAGCACCACGTCCATCGTCGCGAGGTCGAGCGTGGCCGCATCGCCGAACGAGAAATGCGCGCCATGCTCGCGCTTGACGGTCACGGGACGGGCCCGTGCGGTCAGCCGCTCGGTTCGCGCCGCGCCGGGCGAGACCTTGCCTTCGCTGAGAGCCATGCCGCGCACGTCGTAGTGCCACATCGCATGGCCGCGACGCTGCGCCTCGAGCATCAGCGCGAAGGTGGAGTCGCCGTTGATGTCGATGCCCTCGATGGGGTCCATCTGGACCGCGACCCTGAGCGTCATGCCTCTGTTCCTCGGCTGGTCTGGTCCGCGGCAGGGACCGTTGAGAAGCACCGCACACGCACCCTGGCCGTCAGGTACCGGGAGCAGCCATGCCACCGACGGCAGACCGACGGGCGTGTGCCACGCGGCGCGACAGGTAGCAGGCGCCAACCGACGCCTGCCGGTCTGGCTACTTCAGCAGCGACATCAGCATCCTGCCGGCCGGGCTGGCCAGTTCGGCCTTGTCGAGCGTGCCTTCGCTGTCCTTGTCGGCGGCCTTGAACTGGTCCTCGACGAGCTTGAGGTACTCCGCCTTGTCGAGCGTGTCGTCGCTGTCGGCGTTGGCCTTCTTGAACTCCGATGCCCCTACCCGCTTGGCAAGCTCCTTGCGGCTCAGGGTGCCGTCCTTGTCGTGGTCCAGCTTGTCAAAGCGGTAGGCCGCGGCGCTCTTCGCCTCGGCGAGGCTGAGCTTACCGTCATGGTCCAGGTCGAACTGGCCACGGTCGTAGCCGCCCTGGATGCTGTCGGCCGGCTTGTCGGCCAGCGTCTCGGTGGAGTCGGTCGACTGACCGGCGACCGGGGTCTGCGCGGCAGGCGCTCCCTGGGCGCGGGCATCCGTGGCGGCGAAGGCGATGCCCGTCGCGGTGAGCAGCGCGACGGAAAGCAGCGTGATGGGGCGCAATCGTGTTCTCCTACAGGTGGCCGGCCAGGGGCACGGCCGAGCGGTCCGGCGCAAGGCGCGGCCGCTGTCGGCAGCGTGAACACCGCGTACGCGCCGCGGTTTCTGCGCGTCGGCCCGCGGCGGTTATGCCCGGGAAGCCGTCCAGGTGTCGGAGCGGAGATGAGGTCACGCGCACGGTGGTAGCGGCGGACGGATTTGAACCGCCGACCAAGGGATTATGATTCCCCTGCTCTACCACTGAGCTACGCCGCCATGCGCGTGAGGAGGCGCAGATACCGCCTCCGCCTGCGGGGCGTCAACTGCCCGCGGCAACCATGGGCGCCATGCCGCCCTGCGTCCCGGCGCGCTGCACGAAGCCGCCGCCAAGCACCCGGCTGCCCGCGTAGAACACGCAGGCCTGCCCGGGCGCCGCCAGCGCCGGCTCGTCCAGCACCACCGCCGCCGCGCCGTCCGCGCCCGCCGCCACCTCGGCGCCACGCAGGATGTCGCGCGCGCGCAGCCGCACCTCGCAGCGCAGCCGCGCCCCGGGCTCGACCAGCCAGTTCACCTCGCGCAGCGCGACCTCGTGCGTGCCCGTCCCGGCGCCCCTCGGCCCCACCACGATCCGCCGCCTGGCCGCGTCCAGCGCCACCACCACCTGCCGCTCGCCGCCGAGTTGCGCCGCCTCGCCGAGCCTGCGCCCCTGCCCCACCGTGTAGCCCGCGATCCCCGCGTGCCGCCCGACCACCCTGCCCTGCCCGTCCACGATCTCGCCCGGCACCACCGCGTCCGGCCGCAGCGCCGCCACCAGCGTGTCGTAGCGCCCATCCGGCACGAAGCAGAGGTCCTGGCTGTCCGGCTTCTCCGCGACCGCAAGTCCGAGCCGCACCGCCTGCGCCCGCACCTCCGCCTTGTCCGCGCAATCCCCCAGCGGGAAGCGCAGCCGCTCGAGCTGCGCCCGCGTGGTGGCGAACAGGAACCAGCTCTGGTCGCGCGACAGGTCGGCTGGCCGGTGCAGCTCCGGCCCGCCCGCGCCCTCGACCCTGCGCACGTAGTGTCCGGTCGCCAGCGCGTCGGCGCCCAGCTCGCGCGACAGGGCCATCAGGTCGGTGAACTTGACGCCCTGGTTGCAGCGGATGCACGGCACCGGCGTCTCGCCGGCAGCATACGAATCCGCGAACGCCTCGATCACGCTGGAGCGGAAGCGCGCCTCCGCGTCGACCACGTAGTGCGCGATACCGATGCGATCGGCCACGTCGCGGGCGTCGTGGATGTCCTGGCCGGCACAGCAAGCGCCGCGCTTCTTCGCGGCCGCGCCATGGTCGTACAGCTGCAGCGTGACGCCCACCACCTCGTGGCCGGCCTCGTGCAGCAGGGCGGCGGCGACCGAGCTGTCGACGCCGCCGGACATCGCGGCGACGATCCGCATCCGGGGGGCTCCAGTAAGGAAGCAAGACCGGGCTCTGCCCGGACCCGCCAGGGGCGAGCCGCCCCTGGACCGGCTCTACTCAGGAAGGCAAGTCGGGGCAGAGCCCTGCCCTCGGCGTCAGCCCCCGGCGTTGCGCGTCCCGGCGGGCAGCGCCACCACCAGCCCGTCGAGGTCTTTCGTCATCACGATCTGGCAGCCCAGACGCGACGTCTTCTGCAGCCCAAAGGCGAGGTCGAGCATGTCCTCCTCGTCCTCCGTCGGCTTGGCCAGCTTCGGGAACCAGCCGGGGTCGACCACCACGTGGCAGGTCGAGCACGCCAGCGAGCCCTCGCAGGCCCCCTCGACGTCGACGTCGTGCTTGTGGGCGATCTCCAGCACCGACAGCCCGAGCGGGGCATCGACCTCGCGACGCGAGCCGTCACGCTGGACAAAGGTCATCGTTGGCATGGCTCAGGCCCCGGCGTCTGCGGTTGCTTGGGCGAGGCGACGGTGCGCGGCGATCAGCGCGTCCGACGCGTCCTCCACATCGGCGGCCGAGGTAGTGCGTCCCAGACCCACGCGCAAGCTCCGCGACGCCGCCCCCGCGTCCAGCCCCATCGCCACCAGCACCGCGCTCGGCGTGACCTCCGCCGAGGTGCACGCCGATCCTGTGGACAGGCACAGCCACGGGCACGCCCGCATCAGCGCCGCCGCGTCGCCGCCCGGGAACGTCAGGTGCAGGTTGCCCGCCAGCCGGTGGCGCATCGACCCGTTGACCACCAGGCCCGGGATCGCCGCCCGCAGCCGTCCGAGCATCGCGTCCCGCAGCCCCGCCAGCCGCGCCGCCTCCGCCTCCATGCTCTCGCGCGCCAGCCGGCACGCCACCCCGAAGCCCACGATGAGCGGCGCGGGCAGCGTTCCCGAGCGCAGCCCCCGCTCCTGCCCGCCGCCGGAGAACAGCGGCACCACCCTGACCCGCGGCCGGCGACGCACCCAGAGCGCACCGACGCCCTTCGGGCCATACAGCTTGTGGGCGCTGAGCGAGGCGAGATCGAGGCCCCAGCCGCCCACGTCGACCGCGATCTTGCCCGCCCCCTGCGCCAGGTCGCTGTGCACCAGCACCCCGGCCTCGTGCGCGATCGCGGCCAGCGCTGGCAGGTCCTGCAGCACTCCGGTCTCGTTGTTGGCCGCCATCACGCTGACCAGCAGAGTCGGCACCCGCAGCGCCTCGCGCAGAAGCGAAGGGTCCAGCCGCCCGTCCGCGCCGACCGGCAGCACGACCGGCTCGAACCCGTCCTCGGCGGTGTCGCGCACCGACTCGAGGACGCACTTGTGCTCTGTCGCCACCGTGACGATGCGCCGCCGGGTCGTGCCCGCCCCGCGCGCATGCCGCGCCGCACCCTTGATGGCGATGTTGTTCGCCTCGGTGGCGCCGGAGGTGAACACGATCTCTCGCGGGTCCGCGCCCACCAGGGCCGCGACCTCGGCGCGGGCGGCCTCGACCGCCTCGTGCGCGGCCTGCCCCATGGCGTGCTCGTCGCTGTGGGGATTGCCGTATTCCTCGGCGAAGAGAGGCAGCATCGCAGCAAGCACGGCGGGGTCGCACGGCGTGGTCGCCTGGTGGTCGAGGTATATGCGTCGCATGAAGCCCAGATGGGGCGGCGGGTGCCCGCGCAAAAGCCGTCGTCCCTCCCGCGATGTCTCGGCCCGCCCTCAGCCCGCGATGAACGCCATCAGGTCCGCGTTCAGCCGGTCCCTCTCGGTGAAGAACAGCCCGTGCGGCGCGCCCGGGTAGATCAGCAGGGTCGAGCCGGCGATCGCCTCGGCGGCCGCACGCCCGGTGATGTCGGCGGGCACGGTGGTGTCCGCGTCGCCGTGGATCACCAGCGTCGGCATGGTGAACGCTGCCATGTCCGGCCGGAAGTCCGTCTCCGAGAACGCGCGCACGCAATCCACGGTGGCCTTCGCGGATCCCTGCAGCGCCAGCATGCGCGCCCACTCCAGTATGCCCTCGGTCACGGTAAAATTCAGCAGCCCGGCGCCGAAGAACCTCTTCCCGAAGGTGGCGAGGAAGGCCGGGCGGTCCTGCCTCAGCCCGTCCATCATCTGGTCGAACACCTCGCGGTCGACGCCGTCCGGGTGGTCGCCGGTCCTGAGCAGCATCGGCGTGACGCACGAGACCAGCACCGCCCTGGCCACCCGCTCCGCGCCGTGGCGCGACAGGTAGCGCGCGACCTCGCCGCCGCCCATCGAGAAGCCGACCAGCGCCGCGCCGCGCAGGTCGAGGTGCTCCATCAGCGCGGCCAGGTCGTCGGCCAGCGTGTCGTAGTCGTAGCCCGACCAGGGCTGGTCCGAGCGTCCGAAGCCGCGCCGGTCGTAGGCGATCACGCGCAGCCCGCTCTCGGCCAGCGTGGTCGCCTGGTACTCCCACATGTCCGCGCTGAGCGGCCAGCCGTGGATCAGCACCACCGGCGTCCCGGCGCCCCAGTCGTTGTAGAACAGGGACGTCCCGTCCCGGGCCTGGACATGCGGCATTGCGCTCTCCCCTGTCTGCGTGCCCTGGCAACGGAGGAAGCCCCGCCGGGTTGCCGCACACGTCCCGGGCGGGAGGCAGGATCCTCGTCCAGGTTTCCAAAGGCGAGCCTCTGGCGGAGTCCAGAGGCAGAGCCTCTGGCCTTGCCTTGCCTCAGCCCCGCCGCCTGCCGTCCGACCATCGCTGCGCCGCCGCGACCACCTGCGCGAGCGTCATCCCCTGCACCAGGATCGTGAACACCACGATCGCGTACGAGCATGCCAGCAGCGTGCCCCGGTACGGCCCCGGCGGCAGCGACAGCACGAGCGCCACGGACACGCCGCCGCGCAGCCCGCCCCAGGTCAGCGCGGCCAGCGTCGGCGCGTCGCCCTGGCGCTGGGCGCGCGGCAGGGCGAGGTCGAGCCCCCAGACCGGCAGCGCCACGCTGGCCGCGCGCACCGCGACCGCGAGCACGATGGCGGCGGCGGCGGCGGCCATCAGGCGCAGCGACAGGTCGAGCACCACCAGCTCGAAGCCGATCAGCAGGAACAGCAGGGCGTTGAGGATCTCGTCGACCAGCTGCCAGAACAGCCCGACGCTGTCCCAGGTGGTCCGGCTCATGGCGTGGCGCCGGCCGGGGTTGCCGACCAGCAGGCCTGCGACCACGACCGCGATCGGCCCGGACACGTCGACCAGCCCCGCCACGCTGTAGGTCAGGGTGACCAGGGCAAGCGAGATCATCAGCTCCACGTCGTGCTTGTCGATCGAGCGCAGCGCCGCGAACGCCACGCCGCCCGCTGCCAGGCCGAGCGCGAAGCCGCCGACCGACTGGCGCACCAGTCCGCCGGCCACGCCCAGCACGGTGACGTCCGCGCCGGCCGCCGTGTCGGCCAGCCCGAGGAGGGCGAGGAACGCCACCACGCCGACCCCGTCGTTGAACAGGCTCTCGCCGGCGATCGTGGCCTGCAGCTCCGGCGACAGCCCGACGCGGCGCAGCACCTCCAGCACCGCGACCGGGTCGGTGGGCGCCACGATCGCGCCGAGCACCAGGCACCAGGCCATCGGCACGGGGAGGCCGAGGCCCGCGAGCACCAGCCAGATCCCGCCCGCGAACAACGCGATCGCCAGCGCCACCCCCACCGTGGACAGGATCAGCACCGTGCCGCGGCGCCGCCACAACATGTCGAGGTCGACGTGCAGGGCGCCGGCGAACAGCAGGAACGACAGGGCGCCCGACAGGAAGGTGCGCGGCAGGTCGGTCTGCGCCACGACGTGCTCGGCCATGCCGCGCAGCCCGAGCCCTGGCCACACCGCCTGCACCGCGACCAGCCCCAGCGACGCCAGCATCGCCAGCAGCAGCAGCCCGATCGTGGTGGGCAGCCGCAGCGTGACGTGGTTCAGCGTGCCGAACAGGGCCGCGAGCCCGAACAGCAGGGAGACAAGCTGGAAGCTGGTCATCGTCGCTCCGTGGGCGCCGAGCGCCGGACGCTTGCGGCGGGTGCGGGGCGCACCTGGGGGGCGCCTGCGCCACGCGCTTGTGCAACCGTGGCGGCCGGTGAACTGTTTGGCCACCCCGCCCTCGACGCCGCGAGGCCGGCCCGGAGCCAGACCATGCCAGACCCGTCCCAGAACGCCGCCGCTCCGCACGACCCGGAGCGCGACGCGGATGCGTCCGCCGCGGGCGTCGGGGCCGCGCAGGACATCCTGGTCGAGGCCGGCGCGCGCGAGCTGCTCGACGCGCTGCCGCAGCTCGCCTGGATCGCCGAGGCCGGCGGCAACATCGTCTGGTACAACACGCCCTGGTACCGCTACACCGGCACCACGCTGGCCGAGATGCGCGGCTGGGGCTGGCGCCAGGTGCACCACCCCGACCACGCCGAGGCGGTCACGGCGAAGTACCGCGCCAGCATGGCGACCGGCCACGCGTGGGAGGACACCTTCCCCCTGCGCGGCATCGACGGCACGTACCGCTGGTTCCTGTCGCGCGCCAACCCGATCCGCGACGGCCAGGGCGCGATCGTGCGCTGGCTCGGCACCAACACCGACATCTCCGACCGCCGCGACCAGGAGGCCGCCCTGCGCCGCAGCGAGCGGCGCTTCCGCTCGCTGACCGAGGCCTCCGCCGCGATCGTGTGGAACACCCCGGCCAGCGGCGAGATGCGCGAGGGCCAGACCCCCTGGGCGCGCTTCACCGGGCAGGACGTGTCCCAGTACGGCGGCTGGGGCTGGCTGGAGGCGGTGCACCCCGACGACCGCGCCGCCACCGCGCAGGTCTGGGCCGACGCCGTGCGCGACACCCGGACGTACGACGTGGAGCACAGGGTGCGCCGCCACGACGGCGAGTGGCGCTGGATGACGGCGCGCGGCGTCCCCGTGCTCGACGACGACGGCCGGCTGGACGGCTGGGTCGGCACCCACACCGACATCACCCACAGGAAGCGCGCGGAGGCGGAGCTGGAGTCCGCCCGCGACACCGCCGAGGCCGCCAACCGCGCGAAGAGCCAGTTCATCGCCAACATGAGCCACGAGCTGCGCACGCCGCTCTCCGCCGTGATCGGCTACTCCGAGATGCTGGAGGAGGAGGTCGAGGAACTGGGCCAGGTGCAGCTGCTCGACGACCTGAAGAAGATCAACTCCAACGCCCGCCACCTGCTCAGCCTGATCAGCGACGTGCTCGACATCTCCAAGATCGAGGCGAACCGGATGACGGTGTTCGCCGAGACGGTGGTGGTTTCCGAGCTGGTCGCCAGCGTCGCCTCCACGGTGGACAGCCTCGTCGCCAAGAAGGGCAACCGCCTCGTGGTCGAGGCCGGCGCGGGGCTCGGCACACTGCACTCCGACACCGTCAAGATCCGCCAGTGCCTGTTCAACCTGCTGGGCAACGCGGCCAAGTTCACCGAGGGCGGGCAGATCACCCTGTCCGCGCGGCGCGAGCCCGGCGCCGGCATCGAGGGCGAGCGCGACTGGCTCAGCTTCGCGGTACGCGACAGCGGCATCGGCATGACCACCGAGCAGGTCGGCCGCCTGTTCCAGCGCTTCAGTCAGGCCGACGAATCCACCACCCGCCAGTACGGCGGCACCGGGCTTGGCCTCGCCATCACCCAGGGCTTCGCGCGCCTGCTCGGCGGCGACGTGATCGTGACCAGCCAGCCCGGCCACGGCTCCACCTTCACCCTGCGCGTGCCAGCCATCTACCGCGAGGCCCAGGAGGACGAGCACGAGGCCGCCCCCGCCGACGGCGACGGGCCGCAGACCGCGGACTGCGTGCTCGTGGTCGACGACGACCCGGCGACGCGCGACCTGCTCACCCGCTTCCTGCACCGCGAGGGCTTCGCCGTGCGCTCGGCGGGCGACGGACGCTCCGGCCTGGCGCTCGCCCGCCTGCTCAAGCCGCGGGTGATCCTGCTCGACGTGATGATGCCGCAGATGGACGGCTGGTCGGTGCTGAGCGCCATCAAGGCGGAGCCCGAGCTGGCGACGACGCCGGTGGTGATGATCAGCTTCGTCAACGAGCCCAGCCTCGCCGCTTCGCTGGGCGCGGAGGACTTCCTCGCCAAGCCGGTGCAGTGGGACGCGCTCAAGGCGGTGATGGAGCGCTTCCGCGCCGACTCGCCGGGCGGCCACGCGCTGGTCGTGGACGACGACGAGATCAGCCGCGCGCGCCTGGAGGCCATGCTCGCCCGGGTCGGCTGGTCGGTGGCCACCGCGGAGAACGGCCGCCTCGGCCTGGAGTCGGTGGAGCGGATCATGCCGTCGCTGATCCTGCTCGACCTGGTGATGCCGGAGCTGGACGGGTTCGGCTTCCTCAAGGCGCTGCGCGAGCGGCCGGAGTGGCGCGGCATCCCCGTCGTGGTGGTGACTTCCAAGGACCTGGACGCCCACGACCGCGAGCGGCTGCGCGGCGTCGAGCGCGTGGTGGCCAAGACCGGCCCCGAACTTGCAGCACTGGCCGAGCAGCTGCGGGGCATCATCCCGGGCGACGCCGACCCTGCCGCCGCCGACGGAGCATCGTGACATGACCCAGGCCTCGCCCACCCGCGTCCTCGTCGTCGAGGACGACGCGATGACCCGCGCCTCGATCGCCGACATCCTCGAGGACGACGGCGCCCTGGTCACCGCCCTGCCCTCCGGCGCGGAGTTCCTGCCGCTGCTCACTGCGGGTGGCGAGGAGCCGCAGGTGCTCATGGTCGACGTCAACCTCGGCGGCACCATGAGCGGGTTCGACCTGGCGCGCATGGCCCACGCGCGCTGGCCGGGAATCGCGGTGATCTACGTCACGGGCGACCTGCGCGCTGTGGTGCGCAACGTGCTGGGGCCGCACGACCTGTGCCTGCTCAAGCCGTTCACCGACGAGGCGCTGCGCAGGCTGATGCAGGCGGTGGGGACGGCGGCCTGAAGGAAGGAAGGTCGAAGCTCTGCCTCGAGCTCCGCCAAGGGCCGGGCCCTTGGATCGCCTCTCTAAAGTGAGGCCAGTCCAGGGCGGCTCGCCCTGGCGGGTCCGGGCAGAGCCCGACCTTGCCCTCTTTCTCCCAGTTGGACCGGGTCGGCTACTTCTCGGCGAACGCCTTCTCGATGACGTAGGCGCCGGGGTCGTTGTTACTGCCCTCCTTCATCGACATGGAGTCGAGCAGGGCCTTCGTGTCGGTGAGCATCTGCTCGCTGCCGCAGATCATCACGCGGTCCAGCTCGGGGTCGAGCGGAGGCAGGCCGAGGTCGGAATACAGCTTGCCGCTGCGCATCAGGTCGGTGATCCGCCCCTGGTTGCGGAACGGCTCGCGGGTCACCGTCGGGTAGTACACCAGCTTGTCGCGCACGTAGTCGCCGAGGAACTCGTGCTCGGCGAGGTCGGACGAGATGTACTGGGTGTAGGCCAGCTCGTCGACGAGCCGCGTGCCGTGCACCAGAACCACCTTGTCGAAGCGCTCGTACGCCTCCGGGTCCTTGATGAGCGACATGAAGGGGGCGAGGCCGGTGCCGGTGGACAGGAAGTACAGGTTGCGGCCGGGCAGCATGTTGCCGAGCAGCAGCGTGCCGGTGGGCTTGCGACCGACGAGGACGGTGTCGCCGACCTTGACGTGCTGCAGGCGCGAGGTGAGCGGGCCGTCGGGCACCTTGATGGACAGGAACTCGAGCTGTTCCTCGTAGTTGGCGCTGGCCATGCTGTAGGCGCGCAGCAGCGGCTTGCCGTCGACCTCGAGGCCGATCATCGCGAACTGGCCGTTCTCGAAGCGCAGCGTGGGCGCGCGGGTGCAGGTGAAGCTGAACAGCCGGTCGGTCCAGTGGTGGACGCTGAGCACCGTCTCTGCGGTCACGCCCTTGAGCGCGCTCGGCTGGCTGGCGGGCTGCGCGGGGGTCATGTCATTCATGGGCTCGGCTCCAAGCTCAGGCGGCACGGGTCGCGGTCAGGTCGAGGTGGCGGTCGCACGGCCGCGATCAAGCCCCGGGATGCTGCGCCGCGTGTAGGCGATCCCATGCCGCCCGCACCAGAGGCGAGGCGACATGGCAGGCATCCCCGTCTTCACGAGATGCCTTTCATGCGCCGGTCCAGGGGCGCCGCCCCTGGCGGGTCCAGGGCAGAGCCCTGGCCTTGGCTCGCCTCAGAAGCCGAGCACCGCGTCGATCGACGCCGTGAACTGGCCACGGTCGCGCCCGTCGTTGAACGGCGTGGTCCCCGAGAACGAGCGGTTCCAGCGCACCTCTGGCCGGATCAGCAACAGGGTCACCGGTGCCGGCATGGCGGGCTTGAAGGAGATGCCCGCCGTGAACTCGCCGTAGGTAGTGCGCGGCAGGGCGACCGCCGTGTTCGGGAAGCCGCCGAGCGCGCTGACCGCGTCCAGGTTGCCCGGGTATTTCGCGACGTAGAACCCGCCGTTGTCGCGCCACACCTCGGCTCGACCGTTCAGCGTCACGGTGTCGCTGAGCGCGTACGAGGCGTACTGTACCGCGCCGTAGCCCTCGGCGCGGGCGTAGTCGTCGCGCACGTAGTTGCCCTCGGTGGTGAAGGTCAGCTTGTCGGTGGCCTTGTACGTCGCGACCACGTCGTTGTAGTAGCGCAGGGAGCCGTTGACGTTGGGCAGGGCGCGCGAGGCGTTCTCCGCGCCGACGTGGCTCAGCGCCACGATGCTCAGCTTGCCGCCGGCGAGGTTGTTCAGCCCGAAGCCGAACAGGCCGGCGGGCGCGCCGTTGTTGTCGCCGCTGTTGGCGCCGAGCGTGGTCTGGTTGCCGCTGTCCGCGCCGAACCAGAGGTCGAGCGTGTCGTTGACGTGCGCGGTCGCCTGGAAGCCGGTGTGCTCGAACGGCAGGCCGAAGTTGTAGAGGAAGGTGTGGCTGTAGAACGGGTTGGCCGAGGGGTCGATGACCTCGAAGCCCAGCGGCGTCGGGTACTGCCCGGCCTTCGCGTCGATGCCGCCCGCAGTGAGCCAGGGCAGGTGGGCGGAGACGTTGGCCTGGATGAAGGAGAGCTGGTAGCGGTCGGAGATGTCGCGGTCCAGCTCGCCCACGTAGTGGTAGTAGCGGGCGTCCGAGCCGTACATTAGCTGCACCGCGAAGCCGAAGTCGTAGCCGCTCGCTTTCGGGTCGGGCGCGCGCTGCACGGTGAGCAGCGCCTGGTTCAGCGTCGCCTGATTGGCGTGGTCGGTGACGAGGTCGCCGACGTCGATGCCGGAGCCGGGCCGGTCACCGTTGAAGGTGAAGCCGCCCTCGATCTGCGCGCCGTATTTCACCCCGTCGAACCAGGCCTTGGAGAACAGCGGCGGCACGGTGACGGTGGCGGGCGCCGCGGTGGCGCCGGGCTGGGCCGAGTTGGTCGTGTTGGCCGAGGCGCCGCCGGTGTTGCCGGTGATCGACGGCGCGAGCTGCGGCGCGGAGAGCTGCGCCGGGCTGTTGGGCTGGACCGACTGCGCCATGCGCACGAGGTCGTCGGCCTGCGCCATCGCCGGCGCCGCGACCAGGAGGGCGGCGGCCATCGTCCGCCTGCTGACCCGTGAGGAACCCATCTTCGCTGCTTCTCCCGCTCGGTTTCCGGACGATCCGGTGTCCAGGTGCCGTGGTCTAGGCGTTCGCGTTGCACCGGTATCGCCTTCCGAGACGTTTGCAATATTCTTGCCACATCCTTGTTGCTGTCGCGCCACAGTCGGTACATGGTTCCTTGATGTGCCGTCCCGGAGCGTCGGAGACGGCCGCAGGGCAGATCGGCAAAGACCACGTCGGCAGCGTGCCTGGCCGCTGGGCACGCCGGCTCGTTTCGACGCCACATCGGTCGAACGCCGGCCTGCAACTCTCTCGCGGCCCGGGCCGTGCGTCGCTCACGCCTGGAGGGCTCTGGCCCGGCGGGTGCATACCGGGTAGGCCGCCGCCTGCCGCCCTCAGGAGCCACAGATGTCCGGAGCCGCCATCCCCACCGCCCCGGCGCCCTGCAGGGCAGGCCCGCCACGCCGGCGCATCGCGCTGTCCTGGGCGGACCCCAGGTTCCGCGCAATCGTGTGGCAGGCCGCGATCGTAGGCGGACTGGCGTTGCTGGTTGCCTACCTGGTGACCAACACCAGCCGCAACCTGGAGGCGCGCCACATCGCCACCGGCTTCGGCTATCTGGCGCGCACCGCGGGCATCCCGGTCGGCGAGCACCTGATCGGCTACGACCCGTCGACCAGCACCTACGGCCGCGCCCTGGTGATCGGCTTCCTCAACACCCTGCGAGTCGCGGTGGTGGGCATCGTGCTGGCCACGGTGCTGGGCACGCTGGTGGGCCTGGCGAAGCTGTCGCCGAACTGGCTGCTCTCGCGAGTGGCCGGCATCTACGTCGAGACGCTGCGCGACATCCCCCTGCTGCTGCAGCTGCTGTTCTGGTACGGGCTGGTGCAGACATTGCCGGCGCCGAAGCAGTCGTTCCACCCAATTCCTGGGCTGTTCCTGTCCAACCGCGGCTTCCGGCTGCCGACGATAGACTGGCAACCGGGCGACGGCCTCGTGCTGGCGGCCCTCGCGGTGGCAGCGGGCTTGGTCTGGGCGTGGGCGCGCAGGGCAGCGCGGGTGCAGGAGGCGACCGGCGTGCGGCCGCCGGTGGCCAGCGTCGCGCTGGGGCTGCTGGTCGGGCTGCCGCTGCTGGCGTGGGTCGCGTTGGGCGCGCCGCTCTCGCTCGACGTGCCGGTGCTGCGCGGCTTCAACTTCCAGGGCGGCGCCACGCTGAGCCCGGAGTACGGCGCGCTGCTGACCGGGCTGGTGCTCTACACCGCGACCTACATCGCCGAGATCGTGCGCTCCGGCATCCTCTCCGTGCCGCGCGGGCAGTGGGAGGCGGCCGAGGCGCTGGGGCTGCGGCGCGGCACGGTGCTGCGGCGGATCGTGCTGCCGCAGGCGCTGCGGGTGATCATCCCGCCGATGACCTCGCAGTTCCTCAACCTGACCAAGAACAGCTCGCTCGCGGTGGCCATCGGCTACCAGGACATCGTCTCGATCGCCAACACCGAGATCAACCAGACCGGGCAGGCGATCGAGGGCATCGCCATCATCATGGCCGCCTACCTCAGCATCTCGCTGTCGATCAGCCTGTTCATGAACTGGTACAACCGGCGCATCGCGCTCGTGGAGCGCTGAGCGCCATGGACCCCTCCCCCGCTTCCGGCCGCGACGGCGGCGCCCTGGCGCCCGACATCCAGGCCGGCACCAATCCTGCGACCGCCTCGCCGGTGCCCTCGCTGGCGGGCGCGCCGGCCGCGGTCGGCCTCGCGCCGGCGGCCATGGCGCAGCCGCGCGTCGCGGGCCTCGGCCCCGTCGCCTGGGCGCGCGCCAACCTGTTCGGCTCCTGGGTCAGCACGGCGGTCACGCTGGTGCTGGGCGCGATCATCCTGCGGCTCGCGTTCGGCTTCATCGAGTGGGCCGCGGTGCGCGCCGTGTGGAGCGTGCCGCAGACGCCGTCCGGGCCGGACAGCTCGGTGTGCCGCAGGCTGCAGGGCACCGGCGCCTGCTGGGCGGTGATCGGCGAGAAGTGGCGCTTCATCCTGTTCGGCCGCTACCCGTTCGACGAGCAGTGGCGCCCGGCGCTGGTGGTCGTGCTGTTCGTCGGGCTGTACGCGGCCTCGGCCTGGCGCAGGCTGTGGCGGCGAGAGCTGGCCTACGCCTGGCTCGTGGTGCTGGTGGCGGTCGTGGCGCTGATGTGGGGCGGGCTGCCCGGCCTGCCTGAGGTCGGCACCGACCAGTGGGGCGGCCTGCCGCTCACCTTGATCCTGGCGACGTTCGGGCTGGTGTTCGCCTTCCCGCTCTCGGTCCTCGTGGCGCTGGGGCGGCGCTCTCGCGGCATGCCGGCGGTGCGCATCCTGTGCGTGGGCTACGTCGAGCTGATCCGCGGCGTGCCACTGATCTCGCTCCTGTTCATGGCCAGCGTGCTGTTCCCGCTGTTCATGCCGCAGGGCCTGAACCCGGACAAGCTGCTGCGCGCCCAGGTCGCGATCATTCTGTTCGCCGGCGCCTACCTCGCCGAGGTCGTCCGCGGCGGCCTGCAGGCGCTGCCCAAGGGACAGGCGGAGGCCGCGGACGCCCTCGGCCTGTCGTACTGGCGCAAGATGCGGCTGATCATCCTGCCGCAGGCCCTGCGCCTGGTGATCCCGCCGCTGGTCAACACGTTCATCGGCTTCTTCAAGGACACCAGCCTGGTGCTGATCATCGGCATCTTCGACCTGCTGACCGCGGGCACCGTGGCGCTCGCCGACCCTGTCTGGCAGGGCTTCGCCACCGAGATCTACCTGGTACTGGCCGCGATCTACTTCGTGTTCTGCTTCGCCATGGCGCGCTACAGCCGCTCGCTGGAGACGCAGTTCGCGAAGGCGGCGACGCGGTGAGCGGCCAGGGAAGGCCAGGGGCCCTGCCCCTGGACCCCACCAAGGGCGCGCCCTTGGAACCCTCGACCTAAGAGAAGACCACGGCGCCTCCGGACCCCTTCAGATGCGGGTCTGGGGGCGCTGCCCCCAGCGGGTCCAGGGCAGAGCCCTGGCCTTCCTTCCGGAGCCACCCCGATGTCCCAGGCCCTGGCCGTCCCCGCCATCGAGCTCGACCACGTCAACAAGTGGTATGGCCCGATGCACGTCCTGCGCGACGTCTGTCTCACCGTGGCCGCGAAGGAGCGGATCGTGATCTGCGGGCCGTCCGGCTCGGGCAAGTCGACCACGATCCGCTGCATCAACCGGCTGGAGACGCACCAGGCGGGGCGCATCGTCGTGGACGGCACCGAGCTCTCCGACGACACGCGCGCGCTCGACACGGTGCGGCGCGAGGTCGGCATGGTGTTCCAGAGCTTCAACCTGTTCCCGCACCTGACGATCCTGGAGAACTGCACGCTCTCGCCGATCTGGGTGCGCAAGATGAAGAAGTCCGACGCCGAAGAGCTGGCGATGGAGTACCTCAAGCGGGTGCGCATCCCCGAGCAGGCGCACAAGTATCCGGGCCAGCTTTCCGGCGGGCAGCAGCAACGGGTGGCGATCGCGCGCGCGCTGTGCATGAAGCCGAAGATCATGCTGTTCGACGAGCCGACCAGCGCGCTGGACCCGGAGATGATCAAGGAGGTGCTCGACACCATGGTCGGGCTGGCGGAGAGCGGCATGACCATGGTCTGCGTGACCCACGAGATGGGGTTCGCGCGGCGCGTCGCCGACCGTGTCGTGTTCATGGACCGCGGCGAGATCGTCGAGCAGGGCACGCCGGAGCGCATGTTCAAGGCGCCGCAGACGGAACGGCTCAGGACGTTTCTGAGCCAGATCCTGAAGGGGCACTAGCCAGGCAAGGTCGAGGCCCCGCCTCTAGGCACGGGCCTCAAGGGCCGCAAGGATTTTCAGGCGAGACACGCCTCCAGCAGGGCCAGGAACGCCTTGACCTTGGCGCTGGCGAGGCGGCGCGCGCTGTGCAGCGCCCAGATCTCCACGGCGGGCTCGGCGGCCACGCCCCAGCAGGCGAGCCGTCCGGCCGCGATGTCCTCGGCCACCAGCAGCCCAGGCAGCAGGGCCGCGCCTGCCCCTGCGGCCACGGCATCGCGGACCATCAGCAGCGAGGAGAAGCGCAGGACGGGCTCGGGCGCGAAGGCCACGACCTCGCCGCCCGCGATCCGCATCCGCCAGTTCGTGCCGGCGGTGGCCGTGGCCATCACCACGGCCTTCACGCGCGCCGGGGCGCCGTGGCCATCCGGGGGCACCAGGTGCGGAGGCGCCACCACCACCCTCCGGTCGGTGAGCACCCGCCGGCCGACCAAGCGCTCGTCGGGGGACGGATTGACCCGCAGCACGACGTCGTAGCCGTCCTCGACCGGGTCGGCGAAGCGGTCCTCCGCGACGATCTCCAACCGCACCTGCGGGCAGGCCTCAGCGTAGCGCAGCGCCACCCGGACCAGCGCGACGTGGGCGAGCACCAGCGGGGCGCTGACCCGCAGGGCGCCGCGCGGCGTGGCGCCGCCGGAGACGATGGCCTCGCCCACCTCCGCGACCTCGGCGAGCAGCGCGCCGGTGCGCTCGTGCAGCAGGCGGCCCTCCTCGGTCAGCCGCAGCCCGCGGTCGCCGCGCTCGACCAGGCGCACGCCGAGCTGGCGCTCCAGCCCGGCGATGCGCCGCGACAGGGTCGCCTTCGGCCGGCCGGCGATCCGGCTGGCGGCCCCCAGCCCGCCATGGGTCGCCACCAGGTTGAAGTCCTGCAGCGCGTCCAGGTCCATCGGCAGTGTTCCATTTCCGGGATGGGGCGTCCCGATCCTGGCATCTGCGCGGCGCAGTTGGAACGGCGCATGTCATCCCTGCGAGTGCGAACGGCGCTTGCGAAACAGGGAGAGACCATCATGACCATCCTGGTGAGCGGGGCGACCGGCACGATCGGGTCGCAGGTTCTGGAGCATCTGGCCGGCGAGGGCGCGCAGGTCCGTGCGCTGACGCGCTCGCCCGGGCAGGCGCGGCTGCCGGACGGGGTCGAGGCCGTGGCGGGCGACCTCGGCGACACCGACTCGGCGCGCGGCGCCCTGGCGGGCGTCGACACGCTGTTCCTGCTGGTGCCCAACCTGGCCGACGAGTTCACCCAGGCGATGCTGGCGCTGGCCGCGGCGCGGGACGCGGGCGTGAAGGGCATCGTCTATCTCTCCGTCCTGCGGGGCGAGGCCTACGACGACGTGCCGCATTTCGCGGGCAAGGCGGCGGTGGAGCGGATGATCGCCGGCTCGGGCCTGCCCGCGACCGTGCTGCGCCCGGCCTACTTCATGCAGAACGACCTGCGGCAGAAGGACGCGCTGCTGGGCGGCGGGATGTACGCCATGCCGATCGGGCAGCGCGGCCTGTCCATGGTGGACACGCGCGACATCGGCGCCGCGGCCGCCCGCGAGCTGCTGCGGCGCGATCGCGCCGCGACGCCGCTGCCGGCCGCCACCCATGCCCTGGTCGGACCCGACGTGCTCGGCGGCGGCGATCTCGCGGCGCTGTGGTCGCAGGTGCTGGCACGGCCAGTCCGCTACGGCGGCGACGACCTTGACGCGCTGGAGCAGCGGCTGAAGGCATACGGTCCGGCCTGGCTGGCCTACGAGCTCAGGCTGATGATGCAGCGCTACCAGCGCGACGGCGCCGCGGCGACGGCGGAGGAAGTTGCCGAAACGGTCGCGGTGCTCGGCCGGGCGCCCCGCTCGTACCGCGCCTTCGCGGAGGAGGCCGCGGCGGGCTGGGCCGGCGACTGAACCCGGCCGCCCCGATCCTGCCTTCGCCTCGGCCCGTCCTGCGCGGCTTCTGCCGCAGCCATCCACGAGGAGATCCGCCATGACCGATCCCGACGCCGCCCTTCCCGCCGACGACGCCGGGCGCCCGCTCGTGGTCTCGGACCCCGACGATCGCGACCTGCGCCACCTCTCGATCGCGGGGGGCCGCTACACCATCCTCGTCTCGGGCGAGCAGACCCGCGGGCAGTACTGCCTGATCGAGATGCTGGTGCCGCCGGACGGGGGGCCGCCCCCGCACCGCCACGACTTCGAGGAGGCGTTCACCCTGCTGGAAGGCGAGCTGGAGTTCACCTTCCGCGGCCGGACCCGCACCGTGGCGGCTCCGGCCACGCTCGCCATCCCCGCGAACGCGCCGCACCGGTTCCGCAACGCATCGGGGAGCACGGTCCGCATGCTGTGCCTGTGCAGCCCGGCGGGGCAGGACGAGTTCTTCGCGGCGATCGGCGTGCCGGTCGCCAGCCGCGATGCGCCGGAACCGGCTGTCGACGCCGAGGCGCAGGCGGGGAAGCGGGCCCTCGCACAGGCGTTGGCGTCCCGCTTCCGCACCGAGTTCCTGCCCGCCTGACAGGAGCGCCGTGCCACCCGGCCTTCGCCGGAGGTGGCTGCTCAAGGGCAGGGTTTCCAAAGGGCTCGGCCCTTTGGCGGGTCCGGGCAGGGCCCGGCCTTGCTTCCTCTATCCCTGCGCCAGGGCGTCCAGCACCCCCGATGGCGTGAGGATCTGCGGCAGCACGCTCGGGGCGGCGTTGCCGGGCGGGTAGAACACGTAGAGCGGCACGCCGTCGCGCCCGTGCTCGCGCAGGAAGGCGGTGATCTGCGGGTCCTGGCGGGTCCAGTCGCCCTTGAGGTAGGCCACGTCGCGCCGGGCGAAGGCGTCGCGCACCGGCTGCGGCGAGAGGGCGACGCGCTCGTTGACCAGGCAGGTGAAGCACCAGGCCGCGGTCATGTCGACGAACACCGGGCGGCCCTGAGCGCGCAGGCTGTCCAGGCGCGCGGTGGAGAACGGCTCGGAGCCGTCGGAGGCGGCCTGCGCGGTGCCGGTGGCCGCGGCGGGCGCGAGCCGGGCGAGGGAGACCAGCACGGCAACGGCCGCGCCCGCGCCGAGCAGGGTCGCGGCGGCGCCGATGCC
>CAXSER010000009.1:0-2103 GCA_964236315.1 uncultured Acetobacteraceae bacterium
TGTCTGCGCCACAATCGTGTCCTGCTGGTTGGAGGACGCGGACTGCGCCTGCGCAGACGCGTTCGATGCTATAAGAATTCCCGTCGCCACCAGTGTCACAAGTCCGGCGGACAAGCCGGATTTCACAGCCGGAAGGTGCGGAACTTTGGATCGCCCTGGCCCCGCATCCGCTGATTTCCTTCCAAGATCATCCGTCCTCGCCTGATCGGCACTCATGCAAGCTCTCCTTGTCCATTTCGGCACAGTTAGTTCTGTTGCGGCCGAGCGCCGTGCGAGAACTCGGCTTCTTCGGGTTGCGTCAGTTGACGCTACCCTTCCTGAACCTGCGTCTGCGGTGTCGAGGACACCCATCGCGGATCTCGCAGCCATGCGAAGATATGCCTTTGCATTTCCAGCGTTCCTGAGCGGCAACCAGAACGTTTTTCCATTCCTGTGATGGGAGACCCGATCATCGGGCGCACATGACCTGCTGGAGTCAGGCAACTCGAGGCAGGTGCCTTCGAGTCACCCACCGCGGATCATTGTAGCCATTAAGGCATGAACCATGCCATGCCGAAGACTCATCCCTTTTCTGCAACGTTGTAGCGGCTGTAATAGCTGGCCGCCCCACAAAGCGTTCACGCAAGAAATGCGCCGAGCCACACAGGAGTGTCGTCAATCATCGGGCTCACGACTGTCATGTGCGATCCGACTATGGACGACTGCGGAACCGCGCTCTGGCTGGCCGATCCCGAGAGCACGGGACGGCAGACAAGTAGACCGGGCAGCCGCCTAGCGTAGTAGTGCATGAGGGCCCACCCGGGTCGACCTTATTCTGCAGGGAACACATGCCGCGTTTCTGTGTCTGAAACGTAACGGCCGCACGGCGGTGGCTGCTGCCTCGTGAAAGGTCAGGCCGAGGTTCGCCCTGCGAGTGCATTTCGTTCGGTCAAGGATCACCGGCCTTCGCTCGGAACCGCACTCAAGAAGGCACTGCCTAGTTAGGCGGCACGGAAAGCCCTATCGGAGGCAAATAGCATAAACCAGGAGGAAACTTTTTATATTGACCGTGATATGTGCAGGTGATTAGCTCCCTCCGACGTGAAGAGTTGCCTACCGGCCAGCACGCTGCTGACCACATGAATCCAGATGGGCAGGCAACGCTTGGCGGAGCATGACACTCCCGTACCGCCACGGAACCCGTTCATGGCGCCCCATAAAGCGTCTTCCTGACAGCGTCACTTGAAACGAAGACAAAACGATATCAACGTGTGGGCATCAAATGAAAACGACACGCCGTGGTTTTACGCTGGGCTCTGGCGCTCTGGCTGCTGCAGCTGCCCTGCCCAGCCTGTGGATCAAGCAGGATCGCTCGGCGTGGGGCGCCACCCTGACCAAAGGGCAATCCATCAAGGTCGGAGTCCTTTTCTCCCTGACCGGGGCGCTCGCGGTTCCGGAAGCTGACTCGACCTACGTGCTGCAGTACGCTTTTGACGAGATCAACAAGGCGGGCGGCATCGCTGGGCATCCGATCGAGCCGGTCATCATCGACGCGAAATCCGATTTCAACGTGTACTCGGAGAAGATGAAGCAGCTCATTCTGAGTGACAAGGTGATCGCGACCTTCGGGTGCTACACGTCCGCCAGCCGCAAGGCCGTACTGCCGACGGTCATGTCGCGCAACCACCTCCTCTACTATCCCACCTGCTACGAAGGTGACGAGTGCACGCAGAACACGATCTGCACGGGGCCCCTGGCCAACCAGCACTCAAAGGACCTGATCCCCTACATGGTGAAGAACTTCGGGAAGAAGGTCTTCTTCGTCGGCTCGAACTACGTGTGGCCCAAGGAGTCGAACAAGAACGCCAAGGTGTGGCTGAAGGAAGCGGATGGCGAGCTGGTCGGCGAGGAGTACATCCCGCTCGGCAGCGCCGAGTTCACGCCGATCTTAAACAAAATCAGGGACGCGAAGCCGGATTTCATCTTCTCCACCGTGGTCGGCGCGTCCGACATCGCGTTCCACAAGCAGTTCAAGCAGGAAGGCTTCAAGGCGGACACGATGCCGATTGCCTCGCTCACGACGGGAGAGATCGAGGTGAAGGCCATGGGCAACGAGGCCGGTGC
>CAXSER010000009.1:2113-21023 GCA_964236315.1 uncultured Acetobacteraceae bacterium
GCATTTCCTTTCTGCGCCCTACTTCATGGCGCTGGACAACCCCACTAACCACAAGTTCGTCGAGAACTTCATGGCCAGCAAGTTCAACCACAGCGGCGTGACGCACTACAACATGGAGGAGACCTACAACTCCGCCTACGTCTTTAAGGCGGGCCTCGAGCGTGCCATTGCCAAGGCCGGCATGGAGGAGGTCACTTCGCGCATGATCCGCGACGCGAGCGGCGGAATCGTGCTGGACGCCGACCTTTCTCCCGAAGGCAAGGTCTGGATCGACGATGCGAACTTCAACACCTGGCTCACGCCCAAAATCGGCCAGTGCCAGGCCGACGGCAGCTACAAGATCGTCAAGGAAGCCAGCTCCCAGGTCGCGCCGGACCCGTATTCCATCTATCCGGACGCGGGCAAGTGCACCAAGGATGGGCTGATGGCACCGGGCGGGAAGATCAGCAAGAACGTTATCTGACCGGAAGGAATCGCGCGTGGAAGCGTTCATCTCGCCCGGGCTGATCGATGCGATCCTACTGGGCGTGAGCATCAGCAGCATCTGGCTCATGGCGGCACTCGGCCTCACTATCATCTACGGCACCATTGGCGTCATCAACATGGCGCATGGTGAGTTCATCATGCTCGGGGCTTATGCCACCTACATCCTGCAGACGCATCTCCACGTGCCGTTCCTGCTCTGCCTGCCGCTGAGCTTCGTCATCGTCGCATGCATCGG
Source organism: uncultured Acetobacteraceae bacterium (assembly GCA_964236315.1). Classification (GTDB taxonomy): domain Bacteria; phylum Pseudomonadota; class Alphaproteobacteria; order Acetobacterales; family Acetobacteraceae; genus CAXSEF01. Next base: position 2,835 of record CAXSER010000009.1, read on the forward strand.
CCTGCTTATCGAGCGGCTGCTGATCCGCTACCTCTACGACCGTCCTCTCGACACCCTGCTCGCAACCTGGGGCGTCTCGCTCGTGCTGATCCAGGCGGCCCGGCTCACCTTCGGCAGTGACCCGCTGTACGTCGCGGTGCCCGACTTTTTCAACTATAACATTCGGATCGGCTTCTTCAGCATCTCGCTGTTCCGGGTGTTCGTGCTCGTGTTTACCCTTGCGGTCTCGGCAGGGGTCTGGCTGTTTCTTCGCCACACCCGCTTCGGCATGCAGATCCGCGCAGTTATGCAGAACCGCGAGATGGCAGCCTCGTTCGGCATCAACCCTGGCAGGGTCTACGCCGGGGCGTTCGCGATCGGCTCCGGGCTGGCCGGGCTCGCTGGCGCGCTGTTCGGCGTGCTGAACATCGTGCTCCCCACCATGGGCAGCCTCTACGTCGTCAGAGCGTTTCTGGTGGTGGTGTCGGGCGGCGGCTCGCTGGTCGGCAGCGTGCTGTCCAGCGGCATGGCCGGCGGCTTGCAGTCGGTGCTGGCGTTCTTCACCAATGACACCCTTGCGCTGTTCCTCATCTTCGTCCTGGTCGTCGTCTTCCTGCGCTTCCGCCCGCAGGGACTGATCGCACCGGCGGCGACCAGGCGGTGAGCGCGACCATGAAGGCAGGCTCCCTGTACCACGACGTCCGGGCGCAGTGGCTGGCTTACGCCGCGTTCTTCGCCGCCGTCTTGCTGGTGCCGGTGTTCGTCACCGACGGCTACCGGCTCAACCTGCTGTCAACCTACGGCGTCTACGCGATGCTGGCGCTGTCGGTCAGCCTGGGATGGGGCGCCGGTGGCATCCTCAACCTCGGCCAGGGGATCCCGTTCGGCCTCGGCGCCTACGGCATGGCGATGACTATGCAGATGCAGAGCCAGGACGCCGCGAACCCGATCCCGCCGTTCATGCTGAACAACAGCCTGACGCACCTGCCGTGGTTCTGGGAGCCGTTCGCCAGCACCGGGACCGGCATTGCGCTGGCGCTCGCGGTACCGACGCTGTTCTGGGCGGCCTTCGGCAGCATGATGTTTGCGGCCCGCGTCTCGGGCGGGTTCGTCGCCGTCATGACGCTGGCACTGCTCAGCGCGATGAGCCTCCTGATTCTGGACGTGCAGGCCTACACCAACGGCGCGAACGGGATCACCCCGCCCAGCCCCCTCCAGGTGTTCGGAACCGAGATCGATCCCTATAGCCGGACCGGCTACCTAGTCGTCGCCGTGGCCCTGGTCGTGCTTGCCGGCGCGTCCAAGCTGATGCTGCAAAGTAAGTTCGGCATGATCACCCACGCCGTGCGGAGCGACCCGGAACGCACGCGGTTCCTGGGCTACAACGTGTTCGCCTACCAGACGGTGCTGTTCGGCTTCTCCGGCCTGATCGCGGCCTGCGCGGGGTGCCTCTTCGTCATGCTCGTGCAATACATTTCCCCCGCGCAGCTCGACGTCTCGTTCAGCGTCGGGGTGGTGATCTGGGTGGCGGTCGGCGGCCGGCTTTCCCTGCTATGCTCGATGCTCGGGGCCCTGCTCCTCAATGGCGCCCAGACCGTCGCCGGGGACACCTTCCTCAACACCTGGCTGTTGCTGCTCGGCCTGTTCTTCGTGCTGGTGGTGCGCTTCCTCCCGCAGGGACTTGCGGGCCTGGTGGAGAAGGCGCTGCAGCGGCTGTCATGGCCGTCGCGCAGGGTCGCCGTCGCGCAGCCGCTGCCGCTGCGCACCGGGAGCTGACGATGGGCATCCTCGAGATCCGCAGCCTTACGAAGAGCTACGATGCCGGCACTGGCCTGGACGACCTCACCATCGACGTCATCGAGTGCACGCTCCTGTGCCTGCTCGGTCCGAACGGCGCCGGCAAGACGACCACCATGGACATGATTACCGGCCGGCAGAAACCAGACAGCGGCTCGATCGAGTTCGACGGTATCGACATCCGCGGCATGCAGGAGCACCGCATCGCGCGCCTCGGCATCGGCCGCAAATTCCAGGTCCCCGCGGTGTTCCGCGACCTGTCGGTGCAGGAGAACCTCACCGTGGCGGCCACTCGGGAACTCAACCCGATCCGCAACATGTTCAGGTTCGGCGGCAGGTTGGAGCGGCACAGGATCGGTGAGGTCGCCGAGCGCGTGGGACTCGCCGACAGGCTGGACCTGCAGGCCGGCCAGCTGTCGCACGGCGAGATCCAGTGGCTCGAGATCGGCATGGTGCTGATGCAGAGCCCGAAGCTGCTGCTGATGGACGAGCCGACTGCCGGTATGACGGAGGCCGAGACGGAGAAAACCGCGGCGATCTTCAACAGCCTCAAGCGCAGCCACACGCTTGTGGTGGTCGAGCACGACATGGCGTTCGTGCGCGAGATCGCCGACAGGGTGACGGTTATGCACTTCGGCCACGTCCTGTCGGAAGGCACGATCGCGCAGATTGAGGCCGACCAGCGGGTCCGCGACGTCTATCTCGGCACCGAGGAAGTCGACGATGCTGCTTGAGGTCGACCAGGTCGCGTCCTTCTACGGCCGCACGCCCATCCTGCAGAACCTGTCCTTCGAGCTCGAGCGCGGGCAGTGCCTGTGCGTGATCGGCCGCAACGGCGTCGGCAAGACGACGCTGATCCGCACGCTGATGGGGCTGACCGACAGCGCCACCGGCCGCATCAGCCTTGCCGATCGCGACATCCTCCGGCTGCCGACATACGCGCGTGCCGCGGCCGGCCTCGGATACGTGCCGCAGGGCCGCCAGATCCTCGGCAGCCTGACGGTGCGCGAGAACATCCTGCTCGGGACCTTCGCCGGCCGCACGCCGGGGCGGGAAATCCCGCAGGGCTGCCTCGAGCTGTTCCCCTACCTGCGCGACAATCTTGACCGCAGGGCCGGGCTGCTGTCCGGCGGGCAGCAGCAGCAGCTGGCGATCGCGCGCGCGCTGGCGCTCGACCCGGAGATCCTGCTGCTGGACGAGCCGACCGACGGCATCCAGCCCAACATCGTGCGCGAGATCGGGGCGATGCTGCTCCGGCTCAACCGCGAGCTGGGGCTGACGATGATCCTGACCGAGCAGCACATCAAGGTCGCCCGGCGCATCGGCCATGCCTTCATCATGATGGACAACGGCCGCATCGTCGCCAGCGGCCCGATCGGGGACATGACCGACGCGCTCGTCGCCACGCACATGACGGTCTGACGCTGCGCACGCGGCACGGCCACCACATCAATGGAGGAACACGACGATGATCTCGATCCCGAAAAAAGGCACGCCGGAGCGCGACCGCCTGATCGCGGAGTTCACCGCCTGCATGGTGTCGATGAAGGGCGTCGCCGGCAACGCCTCGCTGGTGTGCCCGACCCAGGGCGACGTGACGGACGTGGCCGGCGGCATCCACACGGACTTCCTGCTCAACCGCGTGCTGATCCGCATGCGCGCGCAGCCGGTGAAGAACAAGCTCATCGTCATCTGCACCATAGTTGAGAAGGAGTGGCGCATCGGCCGGCTGACCGGCATCCGCGGCGTGCCGCCTTCCTTCGCCAGCGACAAGGTCTACGACAACGAGCAGGAGATCCAGATCGACATCTTCCTGATGCGCCTCGACGAGATGGCGGAGTCCGACGGCTTCCCGGAGCACTACAACGAGGGCTGGAAGCGCCGCGCCGACAACTGGGCGGTGACCTAGCCCGTCCGGCGGGGCCACGCCGACACGAAGGACGGGCCGGCTGCGACGTTTCACCGCGCCGGCCAAGCCGAGCACAGAAAGCGAGATCCCATGACTGCGATGCGCCTGACCGGCTACGCGGACAAGTTCAGCGTCCACCCCGGCGACACGATCAAGTTCTACGTCAACTGCGCCGGGCCGGCGGAATACGACGCCGAGATCGTCCACATGATTCACGGCGACACCAACCCGCGCGGCCCGGGAGTGATCGAGCCCTCCGTGCCGGCCGACGTGAACCGGACCTACATGGGCCGGCGCCAGATCATCCACAGCGGCTCGTACGGCTACGTGGCTGACACGAAGCAGTTTCACACCGACAGCTTCACCCTGCAGTGCTGGATCTGGCCTACCACGCCCAAGACCGACCCGCGCTACTGGAAGCACGGTGCCCAGGGCATCGTCACCCACTGCTGCGGCGACAAGGGCTATGGCCTGTTCATCAACGAGGACGGCGCGCTCGAGCTACGGATCGACGGGGCCAGGGTCGGCAACGGACTCAGGCTACGCGACCACGCCTGGCACTTCGTCGCGGCCACCTATGACGCGGCGACAGGCAAGGCGGTGCTATTCCACGAGCCGCAGATCGTCTACGCGCTCGACCCGGTGATCGCGCCGGTCGAGGCGAGCGTGCCCGGCCTGACGCATTGCGACGTGCCGCTGGTGATCGGCGGGTTTGCGGCGGAGGAGAACGGTGCGCCGAAGCCGGCGCAGACCCTATCCGGGCATTGGATCACCGGCCACTATAACGGCAAGATCGACAGCCCCCGCCTGTGTAACCGCGCGCTGAGCCGTCTCGAGATCGAGATGATGAAGGGCGGCGCGCAGCCCGCTCTCTCGGAGCGGCGCCATTCCGGCCCGACCGGGGAGCTGTCCCAAGCCATTATCGCGGCATGGGACTTCTCGGACGGCATCGACACTATGGAATGCCGCGACCACGGACCGTTCCTGCTGCACGGGCGCCTCGTCAACTGCCCGACCCGGGCGATGACCGGCCACAACTGGGGCGGCACCAGCTTCGACTGGAAGCACGCCGCCTCGGAATACGGCGCGGTGCACTTCCACGACGACGACCTGGACGACGCCCGGTGGGAGGTCGACTTCGAGTGGACCGTGCCCGCGGGCACGAAGAGCCGGTTCTACGCCGCGAAGCTGACGACGGCGGACGGCGACGAGGACTACATCCCATTCTGGGTCGTCCCTCGCCTGGGCGAGGCGACGGCAAAGATCGCGGTGATGGTGCCGACCATCAGCTACATGGCCTACGCCAATGAGCATGTGGCGTCCAACGCCGGGGCGGCGGAGGTGTTCGTCTACCGCACCCCGATCATGCAGCACCAGAACATGTACCTCGCGGAGCACCGCGAGTACGGCGGCTCGATCTACGACACCCACACCGACGGCAGCGGCATCTGCATGTCGACGCGCCTGCGGCCGATCCTGAGCATCCGGCCGAAATACGACCACTTCCTGGCCCAGGCGCCGTGGCAGTACCCGGCGGACCTGCACCTGATCTACTGGCTGGAGAAGATGGGCTACGACTACGACGTGTTCACCGACGAGGACGCCACCTACGACGGGCTCGCCCGTCTCGAGCCCTACAACGTGGTCATCACCGGCTCCCACCCCGAGCACAACACTGGCAAGCAGCTCGACGCCCTGCACAACTACACCCAGCGCGGCGGGCGCCTGATGTACATGGGAGCGGACGGCTGGTACTGGGTGCACTCCTTCCACCCCGCCTACGAGGCGCAGGGCAGGGGGGTCGTCACCGAGATGCGGCGCTGCGAGTCGGGCATTCGCACCTGGCGTGCCGAGCCGGGCGAGTACTACCACCAGGGCACCGGGGAGCTGGGCGGGATGTGGCGCTATCGCGGCCGCTACCTGCATACGGTCGCGGGTACCGGCATGTCCTCGGAAGGCTTCGACATCTCGTCGTACTTCTCGCGCACCCCGGAAAGCCTGGACCCGCGCGTGTCCTGGGCGTTCGAGGGTATCACCTACGAGGAGAAGCTCGGCAACTTCGGCCTCGTCGGCGGCGGCGCCGCCGGGCTCGAGCTGGACATCGTCGACACGATGCTGGGCTCGCCGCCGCACACGCTGACGGTCGCAAGCTCCGCGGGCCGACACACCGAGTCCTACCTGCTCGTGATGGAGGACTACGGCTTCAGCCAGCAGGGTATCGATGGCACCCAGCACCCGCGCGTGCGCGCCGACATCGCCTTCCACGAGACCCCGAACGGGGGCGGCTGCTTCGCGTTCAGCTCCATCGCGTTCTGTGGCTCCCTTCCGTGGAACAACGGGGAGAACAACATCTCCCGTCTGGTGAAGAACGTGCTGGACCGCTTCTCCGCGGACGGGCCGCTGCCGCCGGCACCGGCCGAGGCGACCAGGCCGCGCGGCCGCGGGGACTGGGAGTCCCCGGCGGTTCAGGTCGCGTCCTAGAACCCCGCCCGTGCGCCGGCTCCCGGCGCACGGGCAAGCGGAGCAGAAGCACCATGCTGCAGTCACGCCGCTTCGTCGTGGGCGGGCTCGACCTGACCGACCCCGCGCTCTATGCGGCGCCGCCCAAGCCGGCGAGGGACGCCCTGCCGGCCACCTCGACAGACTCGCCCATGTTCGCCCTGCTAGAGGACGCGGCGGTGTGGACGGCGGGTTGGGTCTGCGTCGGCACGCGCCACGCCATCCCCACGGTGGGCGACCTGCTTCCCTTCACCGTCGGCAACCAGGGCATCCACGTGGAGCACAGGCCGGACGGCTCGCTCGCGGGCCGGTTCAACGTGGCGCCGCACGGAGGCTGCCGCGTCGTGCCGCTGCAATGCCAAACCGGGCGCAAGACCAGCTGCAGCTTCACCTCCTGCGGCCACAGCCGCGACCGGCGTGCGCTTCACGTCGACGACCAAGTCGCGTCCCACCAGTACCTGGGGCTGCGGCCGGAACGCCTGGTGCCGGTGCCCGTCGCCACGGCCGGGCCCCTCGTCCTCGTCAACCTCGGCGAGGTCGCGCCGATCCCGGCCGGCGAGCGCCTGCGCCACCCGGCGCTCGAGACCGCGCCCTGCGCGCCCGAAAGCTGGCACGAGCACGCGCTGAACTGGAAGGACCTGCTGTGCCGGCTGCTGGACGGCGAGGTTGCCGACGTGGGCGATCCCTGGCTCGTGGCGCGCGGCCGGCTTGCGGACGGTCCCGCGGAGCTGCGCTGGCTGTTCCCGAACCTGCTGCTGATGCTGCGCCCGCGCTCGGCCTGCGTCGTCGTGGTCCAGCCCACCGCCGTCGCGCAGACCCTGCTCCGGGTGACGCGGTTCGGCGAGGACGACCCGTGGGTCGACGGGATCGAGGCGAGGCTGCGAACGGGAACTGCGCAGGCCCCGGCCGCGGCCTTCCTGCGCGACGCGTTGGGCCGGCGCGTCGCCCGGTTCCGCACCCTCTCCGAGGACATACGCCAGCATGCATGACACCATCACCCGGCCCCTGACCGCGGAGGAGGGCCTGCGGGCCGGGCTGCAGGCCCATGCGGCGGGTGATTACGCCGACGCTGCCGCGCTGGTCCTTCCCGCGGCCGAGGCGGGCGCGGCGGAGGCGCAGTTCTGGATGGGGGCGTTCTGCGCCAACGGCGAGGGAGTCGCCGCCAACCCGAAGGCGGCCCATTCCTGGTGCCTGCTCGCAGCCCGGCAGGGGCACGTGCTGGCGCAGGCGAATCTGGCCAGGATGCTGGTGCAAGGCTTCGGTGTCGCGCAGGACCCTGCAGAAGCCGCGCGCTGGCTGGAGCTCGCGGCGCAGAGCGACCCGGTGGTGCAGTTCGAGCTGGCGACGCTGCATGCCCGCGGCCGGGGCGTGGCGGAGGATGCGGCCGCGGCAGCTGCATGGTATCGGCGCGCGGCGGCCGGCGGGTACTATCCCGCCCAGTCCCGGCTCGGCTTCCTGCTGGCCAACGGCATTGGGGTCGGCAAGGATCGGGCCGAGGCGTTCGTGTGGCTTTCGCTTGCGGCGCAGCACGGCGTCGGCACCGCCTTGAAGGCGCTGGAGGAGGTCGGGGGGCAGATGTCGGTGGAGGAGAAACGCCGCGGCTCGGCGCTGCTGTCGCAGTGGCGCGGGCGGCTCGGCCATGTCGGCGACGTGCGGCTGGACCCGGTGCTCGGATGAGCGGCGCACCGCGATCCGGCGACGACACGTCCGCTGGCGCCGCCTGCAGCGTGCAGCAGATCAAGTTCGACTGCATCAGCTACATCAAGGAGTTCGGTGCCGACGCCGGCCAATGGGTCGGCGGCAGCTGCGCCATTTCCCGCGACGAGCTGTTCCGCCTGCACGCGGTCGATCCCGTGGGTGACTTTTGGCTGTGGAAACCCGCCATGAGCACGGCCGCGGCCCGCACCGTCGCACGGTTCCTGCAGGGCCGGCTCGGTGTCGGCGCGGGCACCGCGGCCGACGCGGGGGAAGGCCGGTTCGTGTTCCTGTTCCGCAGGAGCCCCGCCCTGCCATGACGCGCGACGCGCGGCCATGCTAACCCCCGCCCTCGACGCCGCGGCACCGGATCCGATCCGGGTCGACACGATCCTCGGCGTCCACTCCGACGCCGCGATCCACGACCAGCTGCACGACCTTGCCCACCAGGGCCGGCTGGACGTGCTGCGCCTTCCGGTCGCCGACCTGCCGCGCCGGCGCGTGCAGGCGCGCACGGAAGCGGGGCGGCTCGTGCAGATCGTCCTGCCGCGCGACCAGAAGCTGGTGGACGGCGCCGTGCTGTGGATGGACCGCTCGCTTGCCGTCGTGCTGCGCGTGCGCGAGCAGCCGCTGCTCCGGCTGACGCCACGCAGCCTCGCCGACGCCCTCGCCCTCGGCCACCTGGCCGGGACCCTGCACTGGACGGTGCGCTTCGTCGGCGAGGACCTGCTGGTGACGCCGGACACCACGCCCGATGCCTGCCTAGCCCGGCTCGGGCCGCTGGCGGAGCCGGGGCGCCTCGGCATCGAGGTCGTGCAGGACGTTGCGGAATGCTGAGCCTGCTGCGCGCGATGCAGCAGGCGGACAGCGCGTTCCCCAGCGGCAGCTTCGCCTTCTCGCACGGCATCGAGGGCCTGGCCGGCCTGGGCACGCGCTTTGACGTGCGGAGCCTGGCGGGGGTGTTCGAGGCGGTGCTACGTCATCGCTGGGCGGGCTGCGACCGCGTCGCGCTGCTCCGCGGATGGCACTGCGCCGCCGCCCCGGCCGGCCTGCTGCAGATCGATCAGGCGGTCGAGGCCGCGACCCTGCCGGAAACTCTGCGGCAGGGCTCGCGCGGCAACGGCGCCGCGCTGCTGTCGGCGCACGCGCGGATCGGCACTCCCTCGGCCACCGCGCTGCGCGGGGCGCTGTCGCGCGGCGACATCCTGGGCCACCTGGCGCCCCTGCAGGGCGTGCTGTGGCGTGCCCTCGGGCTCGGCGCGGAGGAGGCGGTCCTGGTGTCCGGCTACACCACGCTCACCGCCCTGGCATTCGCCGCCGTCCGGCTCGGGTGCATCGGCGCGCTCGCGGCCCAGGAGGCGATCGGCCGCGTTCTGCCGCTGGTCGAGACGCTGGCGTCGGAGCCGGTGGCTGTGGATGCTCCGCTGTGCGGCACGCTGCCCTGGCTCGACGTCGCGTGCGCGCGGCACGGTGCCTCCTCCCTGCGCCTGTTCTCGAGCTGAACCCGTCCACGGGAACCCCACGCACATGCTCCTGACGCCGACAGAGCTGGAACGCCTGACCATCTTCACCGCCGCCGAGCTGGCGCGCCGGCGCCGCGCCCGCGGGGTGAGGCTCAACTACCCCGAAGCCGTGGCCCTGATCAGCGACGAGCTGCTGGAAGGCGCGCGCGACGGGCGCACGGTGGCCGAGCTGATGGGCGCGGGGTCCGAGATCCTGACCGGCGCCGACGTGCTCGCCGGCGTGCCGGCGATGCTGACGATGCTGCAGGTGGAATGCGTGTTCCCCGACGGCACCAAGCTCGTCACGGTGCACGACCCGATCCGCCCCGTCCCCGGCTCGGCGCCGGACCTGCTGGTGCCCGGGCGGATCATCCCGATGGAAGGCGAGATCGAGCTGTCCGCGGGGCGGTGCACCGCGGAGCTGGGCGTGGTCAACACCGGCGACCGGCCGGTGCAGATCGGCTCGCACTTCCACTTCTTCGAGGTCAACCGGGCCCTGGAATTTGACCGCGCCAGCGCCTTCGGCCTGCGCCTCGACATCCCTGCGGGCACCGCGACCCGCTTCGAGCCGGGGCAGTCGCGCGTGGTGCGCTTGGTGGCGTTCGGCGGCACCGCGACGATCACCGGCCTCAATGACCTGACCGACGGCCCCACCGACGCCGCGTCGCGCGATGCCGCCGTGGCCCGCGCCGCCGCGCGCGGCTTCAAGGGAGCCTGAGCCGATGGCCCGCATCACCCGCGCCGAGTACGCCGCCCTGTACGGCCCGACCACGGGGGATGGCATCTGCCTCGGCGACACCGCGCTGGTCGCCGTGGTGGAGCACGACCATGCGGTCTACGGCGACGAATGCCTGCACGGCGGCGGCAAGACGCTGCGCGACGGGCTCGGGATGGTCGCGGGCGTGACCGCGGCACAGGGCGCGCTCGACATGCTGCTGTGCAACGTCGTGCTCATCGATCCGGTGCTCGGCATCGTCAAGGGCGACCTCGGCATCCGCGACGGGCGGATCGCCGGCTTCGGCAAGGCCGGCAACCCCGCGATCATGGACGGCGTCGACCCGCGCCTGATCGTCTCGGCGGGCACCACGGTGCGCGACTGCGAGGGGCTGATCGCCACACCCGGCGGCATCGACGTCCACGTGCACTTCGACAGCGCCGCGCTGCCGGACCACGCCATCGCGTCCGGGGTGACCACCCTGCTCGGCGGCTCGCTCGGCCCGATCACCGTCGGCATCGACTCTGGCGGCCCGTTTAACACCGCGCGCATGCTGCAGGCCGCCGAGGCGTGGCCGGTCAACTTCGGCTTCCTCGGCCGCGGCAACAGCCACCGCCCCGAGGCCCTGGTCGAGCAGCTCGACAGCGGCTGCCTGGGCCTCAAGATCCACGAGGACTGGGGCGCGATGCCGGCGGCGATCACCGCCTGCCTGCGCCTCGCTGACCAGCACGACTTCCAGGTGCAGCTGCACACCGACACCCTGAACGAGAGCGGCTTCGTAGAGGACACGCTGGCCGCGATCGGCGACAGCACGGTCCACATGTACCACACCGAAGGCGCTGGCGGCGGCCACGCGCCCGACATCATCCGCGTCGCGGGCATTGCTAACTGCCTACCCAGCTCGACGAACCCGACCAACCCCTACACGGTCAACACGTTCGACGAGCACCTCGACATGACCATGACGTGCCATCACCTGAACCCGCGCGTGCCGGAGGACGTCGCCTTCGCCGAGAGCCGCATCCGTGCGCAGACCATCGCGGCCGAGGACGTGCTGCACGACATCGGCGCCATCTCGATGCTCGGCTCCGACAGCCAGGGCATGGGCCGCATCCACGAGGTGATCTGCCGTACCTGGCAGCTCGCCAGCAAGATGCGCCAGCAGCGCGGCCCGCTTCCCGAGGAGACGCCGGGACGCGGCGACAACCAGCGGATCCTGCGCTACATCGCCAAGTACACGATCAACGCCGCGCGGACCTTCGGCATCGAGGCGCACATCGGCTCGCTGGAGGACGGCAAGATGGCCGACATCGTCGTCTGGCGCCCGGCGTTCTTCGGCATCAAGCCGGAGCTGGTGGTCAAGGGCGGCTTCATCGCCTGGGGTGCCATGGGCGACAGCTCTGCCTCGCTGATGACGTGCGAGCCGATGCTGCTGCGGCCGCAATGGGGCGCGTTCGGCCGCGCGAAGCAGGCGCTGTCGGCGTGCTTCGTCCATCCCCGCGCCATCGACCGCGGCCTCGGCAAGTCCCTGGGCCTGCACAAGGCGCTGCTCGGCGCGAGCGGCACGCGCGGCCTGCGCAAGTCCGACATGCTGCGCAACGACCGCCTGCCGGAGATGCGGGTCGATCCGGAAACGTTCGACGTCTACGTCGACGGCGAGATCGCGACCTGCGAGCCCTCCGCGGAGCTGCCGCTGGCGCAGCGCTACATGCTGCGATGAGCGCCGCGCGCATCGGCATCGGCGGCCCGGTCGGCTGCGGCAAGACCGCGCTCATCGAGGCGCTCATCCCGGTCCTGCAGCGGCGCGGGATCGACCTCGCGGTGGTTACCAACGACCTCGTGACGCAGGAGGACGCGGAACGCCTGCGCCGTTCCGGCCTGATCGACCCGGCGCGCGTCTCGGCGGTCGAGGCCGGCGCCTGCCCGCACACGGTGATCCGCGAGGACCCGACGCTGAACATCGTGGCGGGCGAGCGGCTGGAAGCCCGCTTCCCCGGGCTCGACCTGCTTGTCTACGAGTCGGGCGGCGACAACCTCGCCTCGACGTTCTCGCTCGACCTGGTGGACTGGTGGATCTTCGTCATCGACGTGGCCGGCGGCGACGACATCCCGCGCAAGCGCGGTCCCGGCGTGCTGCGCTGCGACCTCCTGGTGGTCAACAAGACCGACCTGGCGCCCCATGTCGGCGTGGACCTTCCCCGGATGCTCGAGGAGGCTGCCGCCGTGCGCGACGGGCGGGCGACCCTCGCGACCAACGCCCGCGCCGGGCAGGGCATCGAGCAGGTTGCGGACGCCATTGTCGCCGGCGTGCTGTTCGACCGTTGAGCGCGGCTTGATCTCCGCGCGGCTGGAGTTCGCGGTGGCGGGCGGGCGCACCTGCCTGATGCGCCAGCGCGTGCCGTACCCGTTCCACGTGACCCGGCCGTTCTACCTCGACGCGAGCCGCCCGGACCTCGCGACGCTCTACCTGCAGTCGTCGTCGGGCGGGCTGTACAGCGGCGAGCACCTGTCGCTGACGGTCGAGGCCGGCGCCGGCACCGGCGTGTCGCTGACCACCCAGGCCGCCACGATCGTGCGCGACGGCAAGGGCTGCGCCGCCACGGTGGAAACCAGCCTGCGCCTGTCGGCCGCGAGCGTGCTCATGCACATGCCCGATCCGCTGATCCTGTTCCCCGGCGCGGTCGCGCGCAGCATCCTGAGCGTGACCCTGCCCGACGACGCGGTCGCCGTGTGCTGCGACGGCTTCTCGTGGCACGATCCGCGCGGGCAGGGGCGCACGTTCGACTCCTACGCCAGCGAACTGGTCGTGCGCACCCCGGACGGCCGGCTGCTGGTCGCCGAAGGCGGAACGGTGGGCGGGAGCGAACTGGGCGGGGCAGCCTCGCCGCTGGGTCCGTTCCAGGCGGGGGGCACCGTGCTCCTGCTCAACGCCGTCCTGCCCGATCCCGCCGCCCTGCAGGGGCTGCTGTCCGGCCTGGGGTGCGTTTCGGGTGTTTCGCCGCTTCCGAACGGCGCCGGGCTGGCACTGCGTGTCCTCGCCCACGACGGCGGGGCGCTCGCGTCGGGACTCGCCGCCGCGTGCTCCGCCTGCTTCGAGGCGGCGACCGGCATGCCGCCCGCGCCAAGGCGAAAGTGAGGCGCGCGCCGAACACGATCGAGTGTGGAGAACACCCTGTGGTCCGGGCGGCGTAACCATCGCCACCCCGCTGCTGTCGCGCTAGAAAAGCGGGACGTCGCACGAACCATGCTTCGAAAAGAAGGCATGGAAGCGAACAAAGGGACCGGAATATGGCGCCTCCGCACACTCCTCCTCAACGCGGTTCGCGGCTGAGGGTAGCCGTTGCTGCTGACGCTGATCTTGCGACCGGTTCCACCGCGCCCGGTACCGTCGAGTACACCCTTGAGCAGGCGCTTGGCGCGCAAGTCCGCACCCTTCGCCGCCGCAAGGACGTCAAGGCGGCCGACCTCGCAAGCAGTGCAGGCATTTCCACGGGAATGCTATCCAAGATCGAGAACGGCGGCATCTCGCCCTCCCTCGCGACCCTGCAGTCGGTTGCGGCGGCGCTGAACGTGCCGCTCAGCCAATTGTTCGCCACCTTCGAGGAGCAGCGCGACTGCTCGTTCGTGCGCGCCGGCCAGGGTGTCGCGATCGAGCGTCGCGGCACCAAGGCGGGCCACCAGTACAACCTCCTCGGGCACTGCCTGGGCGGCGCGGTGGTGGTGGAACCCTACCTCATCACCCTCCACGACGAGGCCCAGCCATACACCGGGTTCCAGCACGAAGGGATCGAGTTCATCTACATGCTGACCGGGGAAGTGATCTACCGGCACGGCGAGCAGAGCTACCATCTGGCGTCAGGCGACGCGATCCTGTTCGACTCGGCCGCCCTGCATGGGCCGGAACGCCTCGTCAAGAAGCCAATGACCTACCTGTCGATCATCATCTACCCACGGAGCCGTGACTAGCCTGTCCGGCACTGCCGATCCGGGCGGTCGTCACGCCTGTTCCGTTCTCGACACGACAGGCACGTCCCGGGCCTGGACTGCCGCAACAAACCGCCGATCCGAACCGGGCCGGTTGCAGCGCACGGCTGTTGCGGCACGAAAGGGCTCGGGCTCGTCGTCGGCCCAGTCCCAACGTGTCACCCGTCCGGCGCGGCCGCGGTGTCCGGCAGGAGGTGCGGCCTCAGCCAGGGCCAAAGGCCGACCAGGGCCGGAACGACGTCGCCAAGCAGCGCGTCGCGCACAACGCGGGCGGCGTCGCGCGGAACCCGCCCGAACTCCTTGCGTCGCGCGACCAAAGTGAGTTGCCGGCCGAACCCGGGCCCGGGCAGGGCGTGGCAGGTGACGGGCAGGTCCAGCCCTGCCTCGAACAGGCACAGCGGGGTGGTCACCGCCCAGCCCCTGCCCGCGGCGACGGCGGCCGTGACGCCGTAGGGAGTGTCAAATTCCTGATTCTGCGCGACATCCAGCCGCAGTCGGCGGAGATGGCGTTCGATCTCCGTCCCGGTCCGGGACCGGGCGCTGAAACGCAGCAGCGGGCGGCTGACGGCGAGCAGCGCCAGCGTGTCCGGCATCGCCTCGCCGCGCGGCAACGCCAGGACGTAGGGCTCGTTCAGCAGCGGCCAGCGCTCCAACCCGTCCAGCTCGGACAGCTCGTCGCTCCCGAGAAACAGATCGAGCTGGCGGGTCAGCAGCGCGTCAGTCTGCGACGAGGTAAGCCCGGACAGGAACGAGGCTTGGTCCGTGACCCGCGCGAGATGGGCCGACAGCGACGGCGTGGCAGCGCGCAGGAGGCTGTCGACCATCCCCACGCGCACCAGGGCCAGACGCCCGGCCTGGGCGTCACGCAGCAACGGCGCGATCCGGTGCGCCTCTGTCAGCAGCACCCCGCCCCGCTGGCGTAGGATCAGCCCAGACGCGGTCAGCCCGAGCGGACGCACCCCGCGGTCGAACAGCCGTACGCCGGCGCGCGCTTCCAGATCGGCGATGGCTTGGCTGACCGCCGGCTGCGACAGGCCGAGACGCCGCGCCGCTGCGGCCATGCCGCCGCAGTCGCACACGGCCAGGAACATCTCGAGAGCACGAAGATCGAACGGTAACGCGGTGGCGTTGGGCGACGGGATCGTCATGCAGGTCTCTCCGCCACGGCAAGGCCGCCCTGCACGGGCGGCGCCCGATGCTTGTATAACCAATCCTTATAGGTCTGCCGCGTCTCCTACCTGCTATTCCCCGAAGGCAACGACGAGGCGAACGGAATGAGCCAGGATCGCTTCTCGATCTTCTCCGTCATCGGAAGCGCGCTTCGCGGCCACTCCGGCATGACGCCGATGTGGCGCGAGCCCGATCCGAAGCCGGAATACGACGTGATCGTCATCGGCGGCGGCGGGCACGGCTTGGCAACCGCGTGGTATCTGGCCAGCCAGCACGGCATCACCAGCGTCGCGGTGCTGGAGCGGGGCTGGCTTGGCGGCGGCAACGTCGGCCGCAACACCACGATCATCCGCTCCAACTACATGCTGCCCGGCAACACGCCTTTCTACGAATGGTCGATGAAGCTGTGGGAAGGGCTGGAGCAGGACATCAACTACAACGCGATGGTCAGCCAGCGTGGCGTGCTGAACCTGTTCCATTCCGACGCCCAGCGCGACGGCTACGCCCGGCGCGGCAACGCGATGCGCCTGCAGGGCATCGACGCGGAGCTGCTCGACTGCGAGGGCGTGCGCCGGATTTATCCGTTCCTGAACTACGACGACGCTCGCTTCCCGATCCAGGGCGGGCTGCTGCAGCGGCGCGGCGGCACGGTGCGCCACGACGCGGTGGCCTGGGGCTACGCGCGTGCCGCCGACCGCCGCGGCGTCGACATCATCCAGAACTGCGAGGCGACCGGCTTTCGCATCGAAGGGGGCCGCGTTGTGGGCGTCGAGACCACGCGCGGCTTCATCGGCGCCCGAAAGGTTGGGCTGTCCGTCGCCGGCAGCTCGTCGCGCGTCGCGGGGCTCGCGGGGATGCGGCTGCCCATCGAGAGCCACGTGCTGCAGGCTTTCGTCAGCGAGGGCCTGAAGCCGCTGATCCCCGGCGTGGTCACCTTCGGCGCCGGCCACTTCTACCTGACCCAGTCCGACAAGGGCGGGCTGGTGTTCGGCGGCGACATCGACGGCTACAACTCCTATGCCCAGCGCGGGAGCCTGTCGACGATCGAGGACGTGTGCGAGAGCGGTATGGCGATGATCCCGGCGATTGGCCGGGCGCGGCTGCTCCGCGCCTGGGGCGGCGTGATGGACATGTCGATGGACGGCTCCCCCATCATCGACCGCACCCCGATCGAGGGCCTCTACCTCAACGCAGGCTGGTGCTACGGCGGCTTCAAGGCCACCCCTGCGGCCGGCTGGTGCTTCGCGCACCTAATCGCGCGCGACGAGGCTCACGAGGTGGCCAGGGCCTACCGCCTGGACCGTTTCGCAAGCGGCGAGGTGATCGACGAGAAGGGGCAGGGCGCGCAGCCCAACCTGCATTGAGAAGCCAGTCCGGCCGGAGCCTGTGCCCGGCCGGAAGCTCCTGGCAGCCGCCCCGCCTCGGTTCCGCGCCTGACTGATGACCCAATCCCATCGGCCCTGTGGAAGTTCACGACAATGCGGATCACCTGTCCCTACTGCGGCGAGCGCGGCAGCGACGAGTTCAGCTACCTCGGCGACGCGAGCCGCAGACAGCCCGAAGCCGACGCCTCGGTGGCAAGCTGGGCCGACCACGTCTACCTGCGCGATAACGTCGCCGGGCCACACCAGGAATTCTGGTACCACGCAGCCGGTTGCCGGGCGTGGCTGAAGGTAACCCGCGACACCCGCACCCACGCGTTCCTCGATGTCCGGCCCGCCGCCGAGCCGGGGCAGGGGGAGGCCGCCTGATGCCCGACACGATGGCCCCGCCGTTCCCCGGCCGCAGCCGCCGGGCCGCGACGCGATCCGCGCAGCCGTTCCGCACCCCGCGGGGCGGGCTGATCGACCGCGGCGCGACGATCGACTTCGTCTTCGACGGGCGCCGCTACGCCGGCCATCCCGGCGACACCCTCGCTTCCGCGCTGCTCGCGAACGCGGTGAGGCTGGTCGGCCGGTCGTTCAAGTACCACCGCCCGCGCGGCATCCTGTCCGCGGGCTCGGAGGAGCCGAACGCGCTGGTCGAGCTGCGCACCGGCGCGCGCAGGGAGCCGAACACCCGGGCGACGACGGTCGAGCTGTTCGACGGGCTGGAGGCAGCCAGCCAGAACGCCTTCCCGTCGCTGCGCCTTGACGTCATGTCGTCGGCCTCGCTGCTGGCGCCGCTTCTGTCGGCGGGATTCTACTACAAGACGTTCATGTGGCCGGCGTCGTTCTGGGAGAAGCTCTACGAGCCGATGATCCGGCGCGCGGCCGGCCTCGGCACAATGTCCGGACAGGCCGACCCCGACCGCTACGACCGCGGCCACGCGTTCTGCGACGTGCTGGTCATCGGCGCCGGCCCGGCCGGGCTGATGGCGGCGCTCGCGGCGGCGCGCACCGGCGCGCGCGTCATCCTGGCCGAGGAGGACGCGCGTCCCGGCGGGCGTGCCCTGTGCGAGAACCGCGAGATCGGCGGGCTGCCGTCGGCCGCGTGGGCCGCCGGCATGCAGGCCGAGCTCGCGACCCACCTCGAGCTGCGCGTGCTGCGCCGCACCACCGTGTTCGGCGTCTACGACAACGCCTGCTACGGCGCGATCGAGCGCGTCTCGGACCACCTGGCCGTCCCCGGCCCGCACCAGCCGCGCCAGCGCCTGTGGAGGATCGTGGCCAAGCGCACCGTGCTGGCCGCCGGCGCGATCGAGCGGCCACTGCTGTTCGACGGCAACGATCGTCCCGGCGTGATGCTCGCCGGCAGCGTGCGGAGCTACGTGAACCGGTTCGGCGTGGCGCCGGGCCGCCGCGCCGTCGTGTTCGCCAACAACGACGACGCCGCGCGCACCGTTACAGACCTGGCCGAGGCGGGCGTCGCGGTGCAGGCGCTCGTCGACCCCCGCGGGCAGGCCTCGCCCGCCGTCCGACGCATCGCCGCCCGCGCGGGCGCGGCCCTGCTCGAGGGCG
>CAXSER010000010.1:0-20899 GCA_964236315.1 uncultured Acetobacteraceae bacterium
GGGGGGGGGGGGGGGGGGGGGGTGGGGGGGGGGGGCGCCCCCGGGGGGGGGGGGGGCGGCGCGGCGGGCGGGGCGGGCGGAGGGGGGGGGGCGGCTGGTGGCGGTGGGAGGCGTGCCGTTGACGCGGGCGCGGCACCGGGCGGCGCTGGGCGAGGCGGTGGCGGCGCTGGGGCGGGCGGAGGCGGTGGCGTGGCCGGAGCTGCGCGGCGAGGAACTGCGGCTGGCACTGCGGGCGGTGGGGCGGATCACGGGGGAGGTGGACGTGGACGCGCTGCTGGACACCGTGTTCTCCCGGTTCTGCATCGGGAAATAGCGGCATCCGGCCGGGTGGGGCGGCCGGAGGCTGTCGTGGGCCTGGGAGGCTCGTCTCCACTCGCAGCGACGGACAGGAAGCATGTTCTTTCTTGAAAGAAGGAACCAAAGAACTTTGCCCATGAGGATTCCAGGCCAGCCGGGCATCCGCAATCCTATGGGCGAAGTCTTTTCGCTTCTTTTTCTCCGGAAAAAGAAGAGCCTTGCCTTCCTGTGGAAGCGGCAGCCCCTAGGCGAAGCAGCGCCTGGCGCGGCCGAGGCGGATCAGTTCGTTGGCGCGCAGGGCGGCGGCCTCGGCGGTGCCCTTCTGCACGACGAGCACCTCGTTGGAGGCGGCGCCCTTGCCGTCGGTGAAGGCGGTGGTGCCGTTGCCGATCCCGGCGGGACCGTTGTGGCCGTTCACCGTGGTGTCGCTGATGCGCGTGTCGTTGGTCGGGGCGGCGAAGGACGTGCGGTGGTTCACCTCCTGGTCGGTCATGCGCTGCGCCAGGGTGATGCGGTTGTTCATGCCGGTGATGCCGGCCTCGATCGCGGGGCAGCCGAGGGCGGAGTCGCCGGGCTGGGACAGCACCAGGGCGGGGTCGGCCTTGACGGCGGCCTGCTCGCCCTCCTCGGCGCATCCGCACAGAAGGACGCAGGCGAGCATGGCAGCGCGGGCGGGCGAGGGCATGGCGTGGCTCTCCATCGGGCGGTGCGGGCGGTGCGGGCGGGCGGTGCGGGCGGGCGGTGCGGGCGGACGGTGCTGAGACAGCATCGTCGTGCGGACGGGCATCCGCAATCACCGGCTGCGTTCCGGGTCGCGTCGCGCTCTGCCCGCCACCGGTCTCCTGCTATGACGGCGTCGTGGCGGGGGACGGGGCGATGACGGATCGGTTCGACGTGGTGGTGGTGGGCGGCGGGCATGCCGGGTGCGAGGCGGCGGCGGCGGCGGCGCGGGTCGGCGCGACGGTGCTGCTGCTGACGCACCGGGTGGAGACGATCGGCGAGATGTCGTGCAACCCGGCGATCGGCGGCATCGGCAAGGCGCACCTGGTGCGCGAGGTGGACGCGCTCGACGGGCTGATGGCGCGGGCGGCGGACCGGGCGGCGATCCACGTCAAGCTGCTCAACCGCAGCAAGGGGGCGGCGGTGCAGGGGCTGCGGATGCAGGCGGACCGGGGGCTGTACCGGGCGGCGGTGCAGGCGCTGCTGGCGGGAACGGCGGGGCTGGTGGTGCGGGCGGGGGCGGTCGACGACCTGGTGGTGGACGCGGCGGGGCGTGTCGCGGGGGTGGTGTGCGCGGGCGGCGAGCGGGTGGCGGCTGCTGCGGTGGTGGTGACGGCGGGGACGTTCCTGCGCGGCGTGATCCATGTCGGCGACGTGCAGGTGGCGGCGGGGCGGGCGGGAGAGGCGCCGGCGGTGGCGCTGGGGGCGCGGCTCGAGGCGCTGGGGCTGCCGGTGGGGCGGCTGAAGACGGGGACGCCGCCACGGCTGTCGCGGGCGAGCCTGGACTGGGAGGGGCTGGCGCGCGACCCGGGGGACGTGGAGGTCGAGGCGTTCAGCCGGATGGGGGCGGGGGTCACCGGGCCGCAGGTGGAGTGCCGGGTGACGGGGACCACGGAGGCGACGCACCGGGTGATCCGCGACAGCCTGCACCTGTCAGCGATCCATGCGGGGGGGATCTCCGGGCGGGGGCCGCGCTACTGCCCGTCGATCGAGGACAAGGTGGTCCGGTTCGCGGAGAGGACGCGGCACCAGGTGTTCCTGGAGCCGGAGGGGCTGGACGACGACACGGTGTATCCGAACGGCATCTCGACCAGCCTGCCGGAGGAGGTGCAGCGGGCGATGCTGCGCACCATTCCCGGGCTGGAGCGGGCGGTGGTGCTGCGGGCGGGGTATGCGATCGAGTACGACTACGTGGACCCGCGGGCGCTGACGCCTGGGTTCGCGGTGAAGGTGCTGCCGGGGCTGTTCCTCGCGGGGCAGGTGAACGGGACGACGGGGTACGAGGAGGCGGCGGCGCAGGGGCTGCTGGCGGGGGTCAATGCGGCGCGTCTGGCGGGCGGGCTGGGGGAGGTGTCTCCACAGCGGTCGGAGGCGTACCTGGGGGTGATGGCGAGCGACCTCACGACGCTGGGGGCGAGCGAGCCGTACCGGATGTTCACCTCGCGCGCCGAGTTCCGGCTGACGCTGCGGCAGGACAACGCGGACCTGCGGCTGACGGGGCTGGGAGAGGCGTGGGGGTGCGTGGGGCCGGAACGGGCGGCGGCGCATGCGGCGCTGGTGGCGGAGATCGGCGAGGCGGCGGCGCGGGCGGAGGCGGACGGGGCGTTGCCGGGGGTGCTGGCGGGGCACGGGATCGTCGTGGCGGCGGACGGGCGGCGGCGCAGCGTGGCGGAGCTGATGGCGCAGGGCCGCACGGATCCGCAGGACGCGGCGGGGCTGGACCGGGCGTTCCCGTGGCTGCGGGGGCTGTCGCCCCGGGTGAGGCGGCACCTGGAGGTGGAGGCGCAGTATGCGGGGTATCTGCCGCGGCAGAGGTCGGAGATCCGCAGCCTGGCGGCGGAGGCGGCAGTGGGGCTGCCGGCGGGGCTGGACTACGCCCGGGTGGGCGGGCTGAGCGCGGAGGCGCGCGAGGCGTTGCTGCGGGTGCGGCCAGGGACGCTGGCGGCGGCGACGCGCATCCCGGGGGTGACGCCGGCGGCGCTGCTGGCGGTGCTGGCGCATGTGCGGCGCGGCGAGGCGGAGGCTCGGGTCGCATGAGCGGGTCGCCACGGCAGCGCAACGATGTTTCACGTGAAACATATGGCCGGATCGAGACCTATTGCGCCGAGCTGCTTCGGTGGAACGCCAGGATCAACCTGGTGGGGCGCGGCGACGCGGCGAAGGTGTGGGCGCGGCACGTGGAAGACTCGCTGCAGCTGCTGGCGCTGATGCCGGACGGGCTGGCGCAGGGGTTCGGCGGCGAGGCAGGGGCGGCACAGGCGGTGGACCTCGGCTCGGGCGGGGGGTTCCCGGGGATGGTGCTGGCGATCGCCTCGGGGGTGGGGTTCGTGCTGGTCGAGGCGGACGGGCGCAAGGCGGCGTTCCTGCGCGAGGCGGCACGGCTGGTGGACGCGCCGGTCCGGGTGCTGGCCCGGCGGATCGAGGCGGCGGCGCCGCAGGGGGCCGCGCTGGTCACGGCGCGGGCGCTGGCCCCCCTGCCCCGGCTGCTGCCGCTGGTGGCGCGGCACCTGGCGCCGGGGGGCATCGCGCTGCTGATGAAGGGTGCCGACGCGGATCGCGAATTGACCGCGGCGGCGGCGGACTGGCACATGGAGGTCATGCGACATCAGAGCCGGACCGAGTCGGACGGCACCATCCTGCAGGTCAGCGGCCTGCGGGCCGTGCTGCAGGACGGCGCCGGGTCCGCGGAGGCCGGGCATGGCTGAGGCGGGCAAGCCGACAGGCGCGGCGGTGCTGGACGCGCCGCGCGAGGCGGCCGGCGGCACCAGGGTGCGGGTCGCGGCGCGGAGCAGCGTGGCGAAGGCGCCGGCGACGGCCAGGATCCTCGCGGTCGCCAACCAGAAGGGCGGCGTCGGCAAGACCACCACGGCGATCAACCTGGCCACCGCGCTGGCGGCCGCCGGGCAGCGCGTGCTGCTGGTCGATCTCGACCCGCAAGGCAACGCGTCGACGGGCCTCGGGCTGGACCGGGCGCAGCGCTCGGAGGGGACGTACGCGACGCTGGTCGAGGGGCGGGAGGCGGCAGGGCTGATCCGGCCGACGCTGGTGCCAGGGCTCGACCTGCTGCCGGCGGACTCGGACCTGGCGGGCGCGGAGCTGGAGCTGGTGGGGCTGGAGCGGCGCGAGTACCGGCTGCGCGACCTGCTGGCACCGGTGGCGGCCGGCTACGCCTTCGTGCTGATCGACTGCCCGCCGGGCATGGGGCTGCTGACGCTGAACGGGCTGGTGGCGGCACAGGGCGTGCTGGTGCCGCTGCAGTGCGAGTATTTCGCCCTCGAGGGCATCAGCATGCTGGTGCAGACGGTCGAGCGGGTGCGCCGCGCGCTGAACCCGGCGCTGTGCCTGCAGGGCATCGTGCTGACCATGTACGACCGGCGCAACAACCTGTCCGAGCTGGTCGCGGCGGACGTGCGCGGCTTCTTCGGGGCGCAGGTCTACGAGACGGTGATCCCGCGCAACATCCGCGTCTCCGAGGCGCCGTCGCACGGCAAGCCGGTGCTGCTCTATGACATACGCTCGCCGGGGGCGCAGGCGTACGTGAAGCTCGCGGCGGAGGTGCTCAGGCGGGAACGGGCGTTGAGGGCGAAGTGAGGGGGCGGGGAAGCAAGGCCGGGGCCCTGCCCTGGACCCGCCAGGGCGAGCCGCCCTGGACCGGCTTCTTTCAGGGTTGCGGCACATCGGGCGGTGTGGTGCCGCAGGCCCGAGTCGAGGTTTCCAGAGGCTCGGCCTCTGGCGGGTGGCCGCTTTCAGGCAATGGGGCAGCGCCTTGGCCTTTCTTCCTGGCCGCGCGATGAGCCGCGATCCTCCGCGCCTGGGCCGCGGCCTGGCAGCGCTGCTGGGGGACGCGCCGGCGCAGGGCTCGCCCGTGCGGGTGCTGCCGGTGGAGGTTCTGGCGCCCGGGCCGTTCCAGCCGCGCAACGCCATGGCGGCCGAAGCGCTGGCCGAGCTGGTGGAGTCGGTGCGCAGGCAGGGCATCCTGCAGCCGATCCTGGCGCGCTCCTCGCCCGGGGAGCCGGGGCGTTACCAGATCATCGCCGGCGAGCGGCGCTGGCGGGCGGCGCAGGCGGCGGGGCTGCACGAGATCCCCGTGCTGGTGCGCGAGCTGGCGGACGCGGAGGCGATGGCGGCCGGGCTGGTGGAGAACCTGCAGCGCCAGGATCTCAACCCGATCGAGGAGGCGGAGGGCTTCGCGCGGCTGACCGACGAGTTCGGGATGACTCAGGAGCAGCTGGGCGAGGCGATCGGCAAGTCGCGCAGCCATGTCACCAACGCGCTGCGGCTGCTGAACCTGCCGGACACCGTGCGGGGCGAGGTGTCGCGGGGCGCGCTGTCGGCGGGGCACGCACGGGCGCTGCTCGGGCATCCGGAGCCGGAGAAGGCGGCGCTGCAGGTGATCGCGCGCGGGCTGAACGTGCGGCAGACCGAGGCGCTGTCGGTGGCACGGCCGGCGGCGGTGCCGGCGCCGCCGCCGGAGGAGACGGAGACGCGGGCGCTGGAGCGCGAGCTGAGCGCGCACCTCGGGCTGGCGGTGAAGGTGGTGTTCGACGGGCGGGGGGGGTCGGTGAAGCTGAGCTACCGGAACCTCGACCAGCTCGACGGGATCGTTGCTCTGCTGAAGGGGTAGCAAGGCCAGAGGCTCTGCCTCTGGACTCCGCTCAAGGTCCGCCTTGAGAATCCTATACTTAAGTAACGGGATCAAAGGGTCCTCGGACCCTTTGCGGGTTTGGGCAGAGCCCAACCTTGCTTGCTGCTGCCCTACAGCCGGGCTGCCTGCCGGGCGATCACCGACAGGAAGCGGCGGCACAGCAGCTCCTGGCGGGCGCCGGTGGCCTTGCAGGCGGCCTCCACGGCGCGGGCCTCGTCGATGGCGCGCAGGAGGGCGGGGGCGGACCAGAGCGACAGGGTGCGGGCGAACTCCGCGGTGCGGCGGAAGAACACCGGGGGGCGGGCGGCGCGCATGGCGTCGGCGGCGGACGCGCCCGAGGCCATGAGCAGGCGGGCCTGGTGCAGGCGCTGCAGGTGGGACAGCGCGGGGCGGATCACGGCGATGGCGTTGACGCCCTCGGCGAGGGCGCGCTCGAGGGCGCGGTCGAGGGCGGCGAGGTCGCCGGAGGTGGCGGCGAACAGGGCCTCGTCGAGGGACAGGGCGGCTGCGTCGCCCACGCAGGCTTCCGCCGCGTCGAGGTCGACGGTGCCGCCGGGGCCGACGTAGAGGGAGAGTTTCTCGACCTCGGCGCGGGTGGCGCCGCGGTCGGCGCCGAGGTGGGCGGCGAGCCATTCCAGGGCGGCGGGGTCGGCGGAAGCGTCGCGCTCGGCGAGCAGGGCGCGGATGGAGGACTCGAGCGCCCTGCCCTCCTCCGGGTAGCAGGCGATGGCGGCGCCGCTGTCCAGCGTTTCCACGAAGGTGCGCAGCTTGCCGCGGCCGAGGCCCGGGGCCTCCAGGACCAGGAGGGTGTCGCTGCCGCGGATGTCGAGGGCGCGGCGCAGGGGGGCGAGCGTGGTCTCGGCGCACTCGCGCAGGCGCACCACGCGGCGGCCGCCGGTCAGCGCGAGCGCGCCGGCCTCCTCGGGGAGGCGGTTGTGGGTGTCGCGCTCAAGGGTGGCGACGCGGAACGGGTCGTCGAGGCCGCCGGCGACGGCGCGGGTCAGGGCGTCGGCGCGCTCGTGGATCAGGCCGGAGTCGTCGCCGTGCAGGAGCACCGCGCGGGTGGCGCCGGGGTCGCGCAGGAAGGCGGGGATGCGGCGGGGGTCGAGCTTCACGGCAGGCAAGGAAGGAAGGCCAGAGGCTCTGCCTCTGGACTCCGCCAAAGGGCGAGCCCTTTGGAAACCGATTTACTTAGGTAATGGATTCCAGAGGCGAGCCTTTGGCGGAGTTTGAGGCGGAGCCTCGACCTTGCTTCCACCGGCTCAGGTGGGACGGCGGAAGTAGGTGGCGACGCGCTGGGTGATCTGGTCGGCGACGTTGTCGGCGAGGCGGCGCTGCACGGCCTCGTTCTCCAGGACGGAGAAGAACACCTGTTCGTCCAGCGTATTGAACCCGTCGAGCACGCGCACCGTGCCGCTGGCGAGCGGGACGCCGGGGTTGGCGATCGCGGTCAGCGTCCAGGTACCGCGGCCGACGGCGCGGGTGCGGGTGTTCGAGTTGGAGTTGAGGACGGAGATGGCCTCCTCGTCGATCGAGTAGGCGACGGCGAGGCTGTAGGTCTTGCGGTCGCCGTCGTCGGTGTCGAGGCGCTGCTGCAGGGCCTGGCGGAGGAGCTGGCCGAGGCGGTTGGGGATCAGCTCGACGTAGATGCTGTCGAGATGGGTGGACACGGTGCCGCCCTGCGACTGCGCGGTGGCGCCGGCGCCGTTGTAGAGGGGGTGGAAGCCGCAGCCGCCGAGCAGCAGGGTCGCGGCGAGGGCGTATCCGGCGAGATTTGCCAAGGGCGTCGGGCGACGGGTAGCGAGCAAGCAAGGCCGGGCGCTGCCCGGACCCGCCAAGGACCTGGGGTCCTTGGATCCCCATCTTTTAGGTAGAGGATTCCAAAGGCGAGCCTTTGGCGGAGTTCGAGGCAGAGCCTCGACCTTGCTTCCTGTCGCGCGGGTCATCCGGCCACCACGAAGTTGACGATGCGGTTGGGGACGTGGATGCGCTTGACGATGCGCTTGCCATCGAGGAGGCGGGCGACGTTGGGCTCGGCGGCGGCGGCGGCGAGGACCTCGTCGGGGGGCGCGTCGGGGGCGGCGTCGATGGTGGCGCGGAGCTTGCCCATGATCTGGACGGCGATGGTGACGGTGGTGGCCACGAGCAGCGAGGGGTCGGGCTCGGGCCAGGGCAGCTCGGCGACCAGGGGAGCGTCGGGGCCGTGCAGGCGGGCGTGCAGCTCCTCGGCGAGGTGGGGCATCATGGGGGCGACGAGGCGGGCGGTGGTGGCGAGGGCCTCGTGGCGGGCCCAGGCGAGGCTGTCGTCCGGGGGGGCGCGGTCGGAGTCTGCGATGGCGGCGGCGAGCTCGTGGAAGCGGGCGACGGCGACGTTGAAGGTGAAGCTCTCCATCGAGGCGGTGACGGCGGCGATGGTGCGGTGGGTGGCCTGGCGCAGGGTGGTGGCGGCGGGGGTGAAGGCGGCAGGGCGCTGCGAGGCGGAGGCGTCGCGGGAGGTGCCGGCGGCGCAGGGGGTGCCGGCATCGCAGAGGCGGTGCAGGCGCTGGACGAAGCGCCAGGCGCCGGCGACGCCGGACTCGGTCCACTGCATGTCGCGCTCGGGGGGGTTGTCGGAGAGGATGAACCAGCGCGCGGTGTCGGCGCCGTAGCGGGCGATGATGGCGCCGGGATCGATGGTGTTGCGCTTCGACTTGCTCATCGCCTCGACGCGGCCGACGGTCACGGGCTCGCCGGTGTCGCGGTGGGTGGTGACGCCGGCGATGGTCTGCGTCTCGTCGGGGTAGAGCCAGCGGCCGTCGGCGCCGCGGTAGCTCTCGTGGGTGACCATGCCCTGGGTGAACAGGCCGGCGAAGGGCTCGGCCAGGTCGAGCCCGGCCAGCTCGGGGGAGGCGGCGCCGAGCGCGCGGGTGAAGAAGCGGGCGTAGAGCAGGTGCAGGATCGCATGCTCGATGCCGCCGATATACTGGTCGACGGGCATCCAGGCACGCATGGCGGCGGCGTCGAGCGGGCGGTCGGCGGCCGGGGCGCAGAAGCGGGCGAAGTACCAGGAGCTGTCAACGAAGGTGTCGAAGGTGTCGGTCTCGCGCTGCGCCGGCTGCCCGCAGTTCGGGCAGGCGACATGCTTCCAGGTGGGGTGGTGGTCGAGCGGGTTGCCGGGGCGGTCGAAGGTGACGTCGGTGGGGAGCACGACGGGGAGCTGGTCGTCGGGCACCGGGACGGGGCCGCACGCGGTGCAGTGGATCACGGGGATCGGGCAGCCCCAGTAGCGCTGGCGGCTGACGCCCCAGTCGCGCAGGCGCCAGTTGGTGACGGCCTCGCCGGCGCCGAGTTCCTGCAGGCGGGCGATGGCGGCGCGCTTGCCTTCGGCGGTGGGGAGGCCGTCGAGGAAGCCGGAGTTGATCAGGGTGCCGGGGCCGTCGTCGGCGCGGCCGGGAGTGCCGGGGCCTTGGATGACGGGGGGCGTGTCGGGGCGGACGACCTGGGGGACGGGGAGGTCGTACTTGCGGGCGAAGTCGAGGTCGCGCTGGTCGCCGCAGGGGCAGCCGAAGATGGCGCCGGTGCCGTAGTCCATCAGCACGAAGTTGGCGACCCAGACCGGGAAGGTCTGCCCCGGGAGAAAGGGGTGGGCGACGCGCAGGCCGGTGTCGATGCCGCGCTTCTCGGCCTGCTCGATGACGGCCTCGCTGGTGCCCATGGAGCGGCACTCGGCGACGAAGGCGGCCACGGCGGGGTTCGCGGCGGCCGCTGCGGCGGCGACGGGGTGCTCGGCGGCGACGGCGAGGAAGGACATGCCGAACAGGGTGTCGGGACGGGTGGTGTAGACCTCGATCGTCTCCGGCAGCGGGGGGGTGTCGGCGGGCGTGTCGGCGTAGGCGGCGGGGTCGAGGAGGCCGGCGGTGTTGGGCGGGGGCGTGGCGTCCGCGTCAGGGCCGGGGGAGAAGGAGCCGGGGTCGAGGAGGGCGGCAGCGTTGGGGATGCCGGCCGTGGGGACGCGGGGGGTGCCGTCGCCGGCGACGAGGGGGAAGCGGACGCGGGCGCCCTCGCTGCGGCCGATCCAGCGGGCCTGCATGGTGCGCACGCGCTCGGGCCAGCGGTCCAGCGTGTCCAGGGCGGCAAGGAGGTCGGGGGCGAAGGCGGTGATGCGCAGGAACCACTGGGACAGGCGCTTCTGCTCGACCAGGGCGCCGGAGCGCCAGCCGCGGCCGTCGATCACCTGCTCGTTGGCGAGCACGGTGTTGTCGACGGGGTCCCAGTTGACGGAGCTCTCGCGGCGCTCGGCGAGACCCGCGCGCAGCAGGCCGAGGAACAGGCGCTGCTGCTGGCCGTAGTAGCGGGGCTCGCAGGTGGCGAACTCGCGCGACCAGTCGATGGACAGGCCCATGCGCTGCAGCTCGGTGCGCATCGCGGCGATGTTCGCGAACGTCCAGTCGGCGGGATGGGTGCCGCGCTCGCGCGCCGCGTTCTCGGCGGGCAGGCCGAAGGCGTCCCAGCCCATGGGGTGCAGCACGGTGTGGCCGCGGGCGCGCTTGTAGCGGGCCACGACGTCGCCGAGCGTGTAGTTGCGGACGTGGCCCATGTGGATCTTCCCGCTGGGGTAGGGGAACATCTCCAGGACGTAGTAGGGGCGCGATCCCTCGGGGGGAACGTCGGGGACGGCGAAGCAGGCGCGCTCGGACCAGGCGCGCTGCCAGCGCGGCTCGGCGGACGCGAAGTCGTAGGTGGGGGGGTCGGGGGTCGTCCGGGCGTCGCTCATGGGGCGCAGGATAGCGGGCGGGCGGCGGGGGGGCGAGGGGTGGGTTGCAAGGGGCGGCAGGGAGGGCCGGGCGCCCTGGCGGTTCCGGGGTGCGCCAGGCCGCGAGGGGGATGCGGGCGATGACAGCCGAGGATGCGGACAGGGTGTTCCCGCTGCCGGAGGGGGAAGAGGGGACCTGGATCGCGCGGGCGCGCCGGCTGCCGGTGTTCGCGTGCGATGCGGTGTTCGCGATCAGCGCGAGCGTCCGCGTCGGGCCGGACGACGGGGTGGCCGGGACGGGGTGGCAGGAGGCGAACGTCGCGCTGCCGTCGCCCGGGTTCGCGCGGCAGTTCGCCGGCCAGGCGAGCACGGCGGAGCTGCTGGGGCGGGAGGAGGCGCTGATCGGACACTATCGCCGGCTGGTCGCGGTGGCGCGGGCGCATGGCGAGGCGGGGTCGCTCGGGCCGTTCCCGCATTTCCGCGTCAAGCCGTCGGTCGTCGCGGAGGGCGAGGTGGTGACGGCGTTCTCCTGGACCGACGACGTGGGCGAGACGCGGGGGGTCCTGGAGATGCTGGCGGGGTCGGCCGGCGGGGCGCCGCGGCTGCTGCACGACGACCAGGACCAGGGGTGGCGCATCCTGGTGGTCGCGACGCATGGGGTGACGTGCTTCGTCGAGTGGGACGGCGAGGGTCCGCCGCCTGCCGAGGGAGGGTATGCCGTCGATGCCGAGGCGCTGGCGCGGCAGGCGGGGGCGGCGCTCGACCGGCTGCGGGTCGTGCATGGGCGGCTGGTGGCGGCGCTCGGGCGGGACCACTGGAGCTACCGGCGGCCGGCGCCCCGTGTCGCGCCGACGAACCGGGTGCGTTCCGCGCTCTGGCGGCTGCTCGGGATCGGCGGGCGCCCAGGACCCGGCTGAGACGGGAGGCTGCCTTCAGGAAGCCGGTCCAGGGGCGGCTCGCCCCTGGCGGAGCTCGAGGCAGAGCCTCGACCTTGCCTTGCCTGCCGCTCCTGCCCTGCCCTGCGTGCGGTCAGGTCGCCAGCGGGAAGCGGACGGTGACGGCGGTGCCGGGGTCGAGGGCCTCGTGGTGCATCCGGCCGCCGGCCTGCTGGACGAGGCGGCGGACCAGCTCGGTGCCGAGGCTGCCCGGGCGGGGCGGGCCCATGCCGACGCCGTCGTCGCGCACGCGCAGGGTGCCTTCGCCCTCGGGGGTGGCGTGGAAGCCCACGGTGACGGTGCCGGGGCGGCCGGCGGGGAAGGCGTGCTTGAGGGCGTTGGTGACCAGCTCGTTGACGATGAGGCCGAGGGGGATGGCGCGCTCGTGGGGCATGGCGGCGCGGGCGAGGTCGGTGGCGACGGCGACGGTCTCGCTGCGGCGGGCGAGGCTGCCGCACAGGGCGTGGAGGTAGTCGGACAGCTCGACGGTGCCGTGGACGTCGTCGTCGGCGAGCTGGGCGTGGGCCATGCCGATGGCGGCGATGCGGTCCATGACGTGGACCAGGCCGCGGCGGACGTCGGGGTCGGTCTGCTGGCGCTTGTGGAGCATGAGCAGGGACATGACGAGCTGGGAGTCGTTGCGGACGCGGTGCTGCAGCTCCTGCAGGCGGGTCCTGTGGGCGAGCAGGGCACGGGCGGTGGCGGCGGCGTCGCGGGCGAGGGCGGGGTCGGGGATCGAGTCCTTGGGGGCGAGGCGGGCATGGAGCGCCAGGCCGAGGATGGCGGCCAGGGTGGCGAGGAAGCGGGCGTCGTCGTCGTCGAAGCGGCGGGGAGTGGCGCTGTCGACCTCGAGCACGCCCCAGGGGGCGCCGCCGACGGCGACGGGGACGTTGAGCGCGGAGACGATGCCGTGGGCGCGCAGCACGGGGGCGTGGCGGGTGTCGGGGCTGGCGGCGAGGTCGTCGACGACCGTGGGCTGGCCGGTCTGGAAGGTCTGGCCGGGGGCGGAGCGGATGTCGGTGCCGAGGGCGACATGGCCGATGGTGCCGGGGTTCCAGCCGACGCCGGCGACGATCAGCAGGTCGCCGTGCGCGGGGCGGTGGCGCAGGACCTTGGCGTGGGTGGTGGCGAGGCCGCGGGCGGCGTGGACGGTGGCGAGCTGCAGCAGGCGGTTGGCGTCGCTGCCGGCGGCCATGGCGGCGAAGCCGGCGAGGGTCTCGGCGTGGCGGCGCAGGCGCGGGGCGGGATCGGGGGTGGCATCGGGGCCTGGCCGGGTGGGTTGCCCGGCGGGGTCCGGCTCGGCGGCCGTTTCGGCGGAGAGGTCGGGAGGCAGGTGGGGGCGCAGGTCGGGGGGCATGGCGGGTCCTCGCGGGGAAGGGTTCCGCCGCGCCGGGCTGCGGGCAGCGGGTGGAGGATGGGCGGGGTTGGAGGATCGGCGGGGGGATGCGGGCGGAGGATCGACGGGAAGCGCGGATTTATACCCGACGGCACCGGCGTTTGGGCAAGACGGGGATGGCAGGTTCGCTGCGGAGGGCAGGGATGGCATGCATCTTGCGCGAGTGGAGAGGCTGCTGTCCCAGTCCCGTCGGCCGGAAGGTATCGCCATGCCCGATCTGTTCAGCCCGTACACGCTCAAGGGCGTCACCCTGCGCAACCGCACGGCGATGTCGCCGATGACGATGTACAACTCGGTCGACGGGCGGCTCGACGACTACCACGTCAGCTACCTGGGGGCGCGGGCGGCGGGGGGTTTCGCGCTCGTGTTCGGCGAGCAGATGGCGATCACGCCGGACGGGCGGACCACGACGTCGTGCGCGGGCATCTGGGACGACGCGCAGGTCGAGGGGCATGCGCGGGTGTGCGCGATCATCGAGCGGATGGGCGCGGTGCCGGCAATCCAGCTCGGGCACACGGGGCGCAAGGGGAGCGAGCTGCCGCCGCACCGGGGGACCAACTCGGAGGGCACCTGGCGGCAGCTGCCGCCGGACCATCCGGACGGGTGGACATGCCGGGCGCCGTCGGCAATCCCGTACGGCGGCGGGGGGCATGTGTATCCGGTGCAGGCGCTGAGCGTCGAGGAGATCAAGGGGCTGCACCAGGCGTATGCGGCGGCGGCGGTGCGGGCGCTGGACGCGGGCTACAAGTGGCTGGAGATGCACTATGCGCACGGGTATCTCGGGGCGAGCTTCTTCTCGCCGCTGGCGAACCAGAGGGACGACGAGTACGGCGGCAGCGTCGCGAACCGGGCACGGTTCCACCTGGAGGCGCTGGACGCCGTGCGGGCGGTGTGGCCGGAGAAGTATCCGCTGACCATGCGGCTGGGATCGGACGACCTGAACCCGGCGGGGACGCAGTTCGACGACGCGGTCGAGGCGATCGGGATGATGAAGGCGCACGGGCTCGATCTTGCGGACCTGTCGCTGGGGTTCAACACGGACGAGATGGTCGACCCGCCGATGAACGAGGTCGGGTTCATGCTGGGGCGCGCGCGGCGGGTGCGCGACGAGGTGGGGATCCCGGTGGCGACGAGCTGGAACCTGGGGGTGCCGCGCAACGCGGACCGGGCGGTGCGCGAGGAGATGGTCGACGTCGTGATGCTGGGGCGGCCGGCGCTGGCCAACCCGCACTGGCCGCTGTGGGCGGCGCGGGAGCTGGCGCACGAGGACCCGTTCTCGCTGGTGCCGCAGGACTGGGCGTGGTGGCTGAGGAACTTCAGGGGGCACGGGCCGAGCATCGGGTGGCCGGAGATTCGCGCGGGCTGAAGGAAGGCCAGGGCTCTGCCCTGGACCCGCCAGGGCGAGCCGCCCTGGACCGGCTCCACTTAAGGGAAGGCGATCCAAGGGCCCAGCCCTTGGCGGAGTTCGAGGCAGAGCCTCGACCTTGCCTGCTTCTGCGGTCGCCTTTGAAGCTTCACGCCCGGGTGTGCGGTGTTGCGTTACAGCAACGGCCTCAACGCGGGAGGCGGGGATGGAGCGGCGCGGGTTCATCAAGGCGGTCGGCTGGGCGGTGAGCGGGCTGCTGCCGGGGGCGGCGGAGGCTGCGGCGTACGCCGATCCGGTGCCATTCGTGCGCGATGCGGAGGCCGGCGGCTTCGGCGGGCGGCCGGACGCGCTGTTCGCGGTGGACGAGGCGCGCACGGCGCGGCTGCAGGCGCGGACGTATCCGCAGAGCGTGGCGTCGGGCGATCCGAACCCGCACGGGGTGGTGCTGTGGACGCGGGTCGATCCGTCGGTGGTGCAGGGCGCGGCGGGCGGGGTCGTGGGGTGGCAGGTCGCGGGGGACGCGTCGTTCTCGCGGCGCAGCCTGGTGCTGGAGGGGGTGGCGCCGGTGCGGGCGGGGCGGGACAACACGGTGAAGCTGCCGGTGGCGCACCCGGCGCTCGACGCGTTCACCGTGTATTTCTACCGCTTCGTGCACGACGGCGTGGCGAGCCGGGTCGGGCGGTTCCGCACCCTGCCGGGGCCGAAGGACGACATCCGCAGGCTGCGCGTCGCCTACGTCGTGTGCCAGGACTACAGCAACGGGCTGTTCACGGCGTATCGGCTGCTGGCGGAGAACGAGGAGGTGGATGTCGTGGTCCATCTCGGCGACTACATCTACGAGTATCTCGACGACGGCGTGGGCGGGCCCGGCAACGGGCCGGTGCGGGTGGTGCCGCCGTATCCGTCGGGGGCGCAGTATCCGCAGGGGCTCGCGGACTACCGGCATCTGTACCAGGTGTACCGGGCGGACCCGGACATCCAGGCGATGCACGAGCGGTTCGCGATGATCCAGCTGTGGGACGACCACGAGTTCTTCAACGACTGCCACCAGGACTTCCACGAGGACACCAACACGGCGCCGCTGACGGCGACGACGCCGCAGCCGGCGCTGCGCCAGCAGGCGAACCAGGCGTGGGCGGAGCACGGGCTCGCCGACGTGGCGTTCGACGCGGGGCAGGACTGGGAACACTCGGTGCGGGTGTACCGGAACTTCCGGTTCGGCACGCTGATGGACCTGGTGGTCACGGACGAGCGGCTGTACCGCGACGGGCCGCCGTGCGGCGACATCCAGGGGCAGCGCTACGAGACGACGGGGTGCGCGGAGCGGACCGATCCGGCGCGCACCATGCTGGGGCTGGCGCAGAAGCGGTGGTTCGTGGAGACGGTGGTGCGCTCGCACGCCACGTGGAAGATCTGGGCGAACGAGGTCATGCTGTGCCAGTACCTGCTCAACGCGGGGACGCGCGAGTTCTTCGACCTCGACCAGTGGGACGGGTACCCGGCGGAGCGGGCGGAGATCCTCGGCGCGATCCGTGACGCGGGGGTGCGCAACTTCGTGGCGCTGTCGGGGGACGCGCATCTGTATCTGGCGTCGTACCTGAAGGTGGATTTCGACAACGCGGCGGAGGCGCCGATGGGGGTCGAGCTGATGGTCGGCGCGATCAGTTCGGGCAACTACCTCGACGCGGGGGTGGACAAGCCCGTGCCGCTGTCGGCGCCGTCCGCGGTGCACAGGATGGCGGCGACAGGGCTGCCGGTGGACAGCTTCGGCAAGCTCGTGCTGTCGCAGAACCCGCACATGACGTTCTGGAACGGAAGCACGTGGGGATACGCGGTTCTGACCATCACGCCGGAGGCGCTGCGCTGCGACTTCAGGGTGGCAAGCACGGTGAAGCAGCCGGGGGGGACGCTGCAGGAGCTGGCGACGTTCCGGGTGCCGAACGGGAAGGTGCGGCTGGACGTGGTGTAGGAAGCAAGGTCGAGGCTCTGCCTCGAACTCCGCCAAAGGCTCGCCTTTGTAATCCGTTACTTAAGTAAATCGGTTTCCAAAGGCTTGCCTTTGGCGGGTCTGGGCAGAGCCCGGCCTTGCCTGCTGGCCTGCCCTGGTTCCACTGTGACGGGGGATCGGGGAGACGGGTGATGGCCGGGAACGTGGCGCTGGTGGCGGGGGCGAGCGGGATCATCGGCGCGGGGGTGGTCGAGGCGCTGCGCGCGGCGGGCGAGTGGCAGGTGAGGGCGCTGGCGACGCGGCCGGTCGACGGGGTCGAGACGGTGGCGGTCGATCTGGGGGATGCGGCCGCGGTGCGCGAGGCGCTGCGGGGGGCGGCGGACACCACGCACCTGTTCTACGCGGCGTACCGGCCGGCGCCGGACTTCGCGGCGGAGGTGGCGGTGAACGGGCCGATGCTGGAGCATCTGCTTGGCGGGCTGGGTGCGGTGGGGGCGCCGCTGCAGCGGGTGGTGCTGTACCAGGGTGCGAAGGTGTACGGGGTGCATCTCGGGCCGGTGCATGCGCCGTTCTACGAGGACACGCCGCGGCATGTGCCGCCGAACTTCTACTTCACGCAGGAGGATGCGCTGCGGCGGCATGCCGAGGCGGGCGGGTTCGGGTGGTCGATCCTGCGGCCGGACGTGGTGGTGGGGGATGTGGCGGGCAACGCGATGAACATCGCGATGGTGGTCGGCGTGTATGCCGCGATCTGCCATGCGACGGGGACGCCGTTCCGGTTTCCGGGGACGGCCGAGGTGTACGACGGGGTGTTCGCGCAGGTCACGGACGCGGGGCTGCTGGGGCGGGCGAGCGTGTGGGCGGCGACGGCGGCGGCGGCGGCGGGAGAGGCGTTCAACTACGTGCACGAGCCGTTCCGCTGGGCGCGGGTGTGGGGGCAGGTGGCGGACGCGCTGGGGCTTGAGGTCGGGCCGCCGCTGCGGATGACGCTGGCGTCGCAGATGGCGGGGCACGGGGCGCTGTGGGCGGGGATCGCGGCGGAGCAGGGGCTGCGGGAGGCCGACTACGCGAAGCTGGTGGGATGGGGGTTCGGGGACTTCGTGTTCGCCACCGGGTTCGACATGGTGTCGGACATGGGGAAGATCCGAAGGGCCGGGTTCAACGAGACGATGGACAGCGGAGAGGCGCTGGTGGGGGCGATCCGGAAGCTGCAGGCGAGGAAGGTGCTGCCGGCGTTCGCGAAGTAAGGTCGGGCTCTGCCCGAACCCGCCAAAGGCTGGGCCTTTGGAATGCCTTTCTTTAAGAAGAGGATTCCAGAGGCGGGCCTTTGGCGGAGTTTGAGGCAGAGCCTCAACCTTGCCTGCTTCCTGCCGCTGCGAGCAGGGCCTGGCGCCGCGGTGCGTCGGCAAAGGCGAGCAGGGTGATCGCGGCCGCGGCCCCTGCCCTCTCGACCAGGTTGTCGTCGCCGATCTCGCCGGCGGCCCAGAAGGACAGGCAGCCGCGGAACACCAGGGCGAGCTGCTCCGGCAGGGCCGTGCGCGCGAGGGCGAGGCGCGCGGGGTCGATGCCGCGGTAGTCGTCGAGCGCCAGCGACCAGAGCGCGCCGGAGCGGGTGCCGACGGCGCCGGGCGTGCGGCTGGGGGCGCCGAGCGATCCGATCAGGGCGCGGTTGAGAGCCGGCTCCTCCAGCAGGACGCCGGCGGCGATCGGCACGGCGGCGAGCACGCGGGCGGGGGCGTCGGCGGCGGCGGGGGCGGCGCGCAGGCGGGTGGTCATCTCGTCGATGCGGCGCGACGAGAGGGCGTGCAGGATCGCGGCCTTGCCGCCGAACTGGTTGAAGGGGGTGGCGAAGCTCACCGCGGCCTCGGCGGCCAGCTCGCGCATGGAGAAGGCGGCGCCGTCGTCGGCGCGCAGCAGGCGCTCGGCGGCGTCGAGCACGTGCGCGCGGACGAGCGCGCGGCGTTCCTCGCGGTTCGGCGTCATGGGCGCAGGGTGTCGCGATCAAGGGCTTGCGTCAAGATTGGTATATCATGATATAGAATCATGACGGGGAAGGCCGGCGATGTCCGCTGGCCGCCCCGGGCATTGCGGGAGACTTCCATGGCAGAGTCGTCCAGGACCTTCCTGATCACCGGCGTCAGCTCCGGGCTGGGGCGCGCCTTCGCGGCGGGCGCGCTGGAGGCGGGGCACAGGGTTGCGGGCACCGTGCGCAGGGCGGAGGACGCGGGCGCGTTCGAGGCGCTGGCGCCGGGCCGGGCCCATGCGGTCGTGCTCGACGTGACGGACTTCGATGCCGTGCCGGGCGCGGTGGCGGAGGCGGAGCGGCGCGCGGGGTTCGTGGACGTGCTGGTGAACAACGCGGGCTACGGGCACGAGGGGGTGGTCGAGGAGTCGACGCTGGACGAGATGCGCCGGCAGTTCGACGCCAACGTGTTCGGGCCGGTGGCGATGATCAAGGCGGTGCTGCCGGGGATGCGCGCGCGGCGGAGCGGGCACATCGTCAACGTGACGTCGATGGGGGGGTTCATCACCATGCCGGGGATCGGGTTCTACTGCGGCAGCAAGTTCGCGCTGGAGGGGATCTCGGAGGCGCTGGGGCAGGAGGTGGCAGGGTTCGGCGTGCGCGTCACCGCGCTGGCGCCGGGGCAGTTCCGCACGGACTGGGCGGGGCGGTCGATGGAGCGCACGCCGCGCTCGATCGCGGACTACGACGCGGTGATGGACCCGGTGCGCGCCGCGCGGCAGGCGAAGAGCGGGCGGCAGCCGGGGGATCCGGCGAAGGCGGCGCAGGCGCTGCTTGTGCTGGTGGCGGCGGAGGCGGCGCCGGCCAGGCTGTTCCTCGGCGAGGATGCGCTGGGGGTGGTGGAGGCCAAGCTGGGGCGGATGCGCGCGGAGATGACGGCTTGGGAGGGGGTGTCGCGGGCGACGGGGTTCGGCTGAGGGGGGGCGGGTTACAGGCAGCGGCGAAGCAAGGCCGGGCTCTGCCCGGACCCGCCAGGGGCGAGCCGCCCCTGGACCGGCTTCCTAAGGGAAGGCGATCCAAGGGCCCAGCCCTTGGCGGAGTTTGAGGCAGAGCCTCAACCTTGCTGGCTTGGCGTGCCCCTGCCCTACGCGGCGAGCCGGGCTTCCAGGCTGGGGTGCACGGTGAAGCTCGCGGCGGTCCTGCCGCGGATGTCGTCGAGCGTGACGTCGGGGGCGATGTCGACGAGCGTGAGGCCGGGCCGGGCGACGTCGAACACGCCGAGGTCGGTGACGATGAGGTTGACCACGCCGGCGCCGGTGAGCGGCAGGGTGCAGCGGGGCAGGATCTTGGGCTCGCCCTTGGCGGTGTGCTCCATCAGCACGACGATGCGGGGCACGCCTGCGACGAGGTCCATGGCGCCGCCCATGCCCTTGACCATCTTGCCCGGCACCATCCAGTTGGCGAGGTCGCCGTTCTCGGCCACCTGCAGCGCGCCGAGCACGGAGAGCTGGACGTGGCCGCCGCGGATCATGGCGAAGGAGGTGGCGCTGTCGAAGAAGCTGCTGGTGGGGAGCAGGGTGACGGTCTGCTTGCCGGCGTTGATGAGGTCGGGGTCCTCGTCGCCCTCGTAGGGGAACGGGCCCATGCCGAGCATGCCGTTCTCGCTGTGGAACGAGATCGTCATGCCCGGGGGGACGTGGTTGGCCACCAGCGTCGGGATGCCGATGCCGAGGTTGACGTAGAAGCCGTCCTGCAGCTCGGCCGCCGCGCGGGCGGCCATCTGGTCGCGGGTCCAGGGCATGTCAGGCGGCCTCCCTCTTTCGCGTCGTTCTCTGCTCGATCCGTTTTCCGGCCGAGCCGACGACGATCATGCGCTGCACGAAGATGCCGGGAGTGACGATGGCGTCGGGGTCGAGGCTGCCCTGGGGGACGAGCTCCTCGATCTCGGCGACGGTGATCGCTGCGGCGGTGGCCATCACCGGGTTGAAGTTGCGCGCGGCCATGCGGTACACGAGGTTGCCCTCGGGGTCGCCGCGCCAGGCGTGGATGACGGCCAGGTCGGCGCGCAGGCCCAGCTCCATGATGTGGTCGTGGCCGCCGAAGGAGCGGGTCTCCTTGCCCTCGGCGATGGCGGTGCCGGCGCCGGTGCGGGTGTAGAAGGCGGGGATGCCGGCGCCGCCGGCGCGGATCCGTTCCGCGAGCGTTCCCTGCGGGTTGAACTCGATCTGCAGCTCGCCGGCCAGGTACTGGTCCATGAACAGCCTGTTCTCGCCGACGTAGCTGCTGATCATCTTGGCGATCTGGCGGGTCTGCAGGAGCTCGCCCAGGCCGCCGTCCTCCACGCCGGCGTTGTTGGAGACGACGGTGAGGTCGCGCACGCCGGACTCGCGGATCGCGGTGATCAGCGCGGAAGGAATGCCGCACAGGCCGAAACCGCCGGAGTGGATCAGCATGCCGTCGCGCAGCAGGCCGGCCAGGGCGGACGCGCCGGTCTCGTGGATCTTGTTGACGGCCATGGCCGTGGGTTCCTCCGCGGTTTGTTGCGCGCAGGGTGGCATGGGGGGTGGGCAAGGTCGAGGCGCTGCCTCGAGCTCCGCCAGGGGCGAGCCGCCCCTGGACCGGCTTTTTCAAGTCAAGCCAGTCCAGGGCGGCTCGCCCTGGCGGGTCCAGGGCAGGGCCCTGGCCTTGTTTTCAGTCGGGCAGTGTGCCGTGCCGGCGGAGGAAGGCGAGCAGGGAAAGCAGGGGCAGGCCGAGGATGGCGGCGTGCTCGCCCTCGATCGCGTCCATGAGCTGCAGGCCGGGGCCTTCAAGGCGGTAGGCGCCGACGCTGGACAGCACGGCATCGCCCTCGGTGTCGAGGTAGGCGTCGAGCACGGCGTCGGAGAAGGCGCGCATGG
>CAXSER010000011.1:0-3964 GCA_964236315.1 uncultured Acetobacteraceae bacterium
GTGCAGCGGTTTTGTAAACCGAAGGTCGGGGGTTCAAATCCCTCACCCGGCACCAGCGTTTTCAATAGTTTACGCAAAAAATGCCTAGTGGGGCGGCTGTAATCTTTAGTCGGCGGACTCGTAGCGGACTCATCAGCGCATATCGAGATGTGCTTGTTCTACATTCAAGCATGCATCACCCTAATGGGATTGATGTAGGACCTTGATCAGATGGTACCACGCGATGAACCCGAAAAAACCGATCGCCTCGGAAAGCAGGGCACTCCCGTAGAGGATAGATCCGAGCACCTGAGCGCCATCGAGCAAAAGGCGGGAGGCAAGACTCTGGGTAACGAAGCCAATACCGAGGAACAGGACAGCACAAATCCCGCCAAGAGCATAGGCAAGCGCTGGTGGGATTCTCTGAATTCTAATCAAAGCGTCAACGTGCTCTTAATGATGTTTACCGGCTGTCTTGTCGTGGTTGGTGTTCAGCAGTGTTCGGAAGTTGGTGAGGCAAATCGAGTCGCTGGTCGTGCAGCCACGGCAGCGGAGCGGGCGGCCACAGCAGCGGAGGGCGCGGTAAGCGTTGCAGATCGAAGCCTGCGCGTCACCCAGAAAGCCATTATAGTCGCTCGCACTCCCCAAGCGGTAAACGTCCAAGCTAAACCTTTCGAAGTTCAGGTAGCTCTACAGAATACAGGCCTAACTTCCGCAAAGGAAGTTAAAGAATGGCTCGGAATTCATCTGTTAACCGAAGGAGAGACGTGGCCAGATTTTGAGAAGGAGGAAGTGGCGATATCAGGTAATCCTAATCATTACACAATATTTCCTCATGAAGGGTCGGGAGTCTCTTATAATAGTGTAGATGGTCTGTCTGATGAGGAGAAAGCCAAAGCTACAGGGCACGCGTTTGAGTATCTTGTTTTCGGAAGAGTTACATATCAAGACGAATTTGATTCTAACCACTTTTTAAAGTACTGCACTATATATTACTATGATGATAAAAATACACAAGTTAGGGCCGCCCCTTGCGCTACCTGGAATGAAGTGGGCTAGTTAAGCAGCCGCCCCACTCGGCAGCGCCTGCGCGATCTGGTTGAGCGCCGCCGCCCGCACGTCCGGCTCGTCCCCCTGCCCCGCCCGGTCCGCCAGCGCCACCCATAGAGCGTGGATCGTGACCTCGGCGCCGGCTGCGCGCAGCTCGCCCTCCACGCGGGACAACGCCGCCCGGGCGCGCATCTCCAGGCCTTCCTGCGGGCAGTAGCGGAGGTGCCAAGCGGACAGGGTGTCGGGGGAGAGGGCGGACAGGGCGCGGCGTGGGGAGAGGTCGAAGGTGACGGTGTCGGGCATGGCGCTGAGATAGCCTACCGCAAAGCTCAGTCACCAAGAGTCTAGTGCCGTATCGGCGGACGATCTGGCGGTGGCTCCTCGACCGGCACTGGCAGGTCAGGATTTGGCAGCGATGGAGGCGGGCCAAGGGGGGTAGGTTCTGCCGGCAACTCGGCTTGGCAGAAGGACATGGATGGGTCCTTTCAATCTGACACTGCATCAGACCAGCGTCTGGCCGGTAGCGCCAGAGTGGACGGGCTACCCTCCCCGCTAGGCATCTCGAATGGTAGGTGACACCCTGCCTAGGTACCTGGATACTCTCACCGCGATCGGGCGCTACCTGGCTGCGCAGGGGCTTCGGTTGTTCGGCCGCGGCGGGGCTCCCCAGCGACGCCGCGGCCGATAGCCTCAAATCTGCCTCGCACTTACGCTATTCGGGGACAGCACCGTCCTCGCCGCTGCGCCGATCTAGTGGAAATTGGCCGAGCTAGGCATGTCCTCTAACAGCCTATGGCCGCACTCCCGGCCCGCCTCCGTTCTCCTCAATGAAGTCGACACCGGCGCCGACCAGCTAGCCCTGCAGGCATCCGCCCAGCAGCAGGGCATCCCACGCCGCGTCGGCTTTGACGGCATTGTCAGGGTCGGTGAACTCGGCGATCAGCGTCTGGTAGGTGCTCAAGCACGGCTGCACCCGATCAAACGGCTCGGCCATTCGCGCGACCAGTTGACGCCATGTCTCACCTGGTTTGCGGGTGACGCCATACGGGGTTGGATCAGACATTGCGTTCGCCTGCTCTGCTCCGACGTCCTGTGATCCACTCGTTGATGTCAGACCTTCGATAGACTACCCGGCCGTCAACGTAGAGGAAGCGTGGCCCCACGCTGTGTTGGCGCCAGCGCTGCAACGTCCGTTCACTGACATACAAGACGCGAGCGGTGTCGGCCTGATTTAGGAGGAACGCGAAATCAGCTGTCGCGGGAAACCCGGAGTCTGACACCCGGACCTCCACCGTTCTGTTCGATGAACTCGACGCCGGCGGCTTCTAGCGCGGTGCGGATGGCGGCGAGAGTGCGCGCGTAAGGCTGGCGCGCCTCCCGTTCAAAGTCGGCAATCGTCTTTTTCGCAACCTTTGATGCGGCCACTAGATCGTTTTGCGACCAGTTCACCAGGGCTCGAGCAGCTCGTATTTGGGCGGGTAGAACTGCCACGGTTGGCATAACCTTACATCGTTGGTGTTGACTACGCCAACGAAGCAAGGTTACATCAGAAATGTGCTCTGGGGGAACCCAGGACATGAACGGCCGAGCGTGCGGGTACCAGCCGCCCACCCGGCCTAACCCCAGGCAGAGGTCAGAAAATGCCCAAGGCTACCCACACCCATACCACGGGGTGCGTTGTCGCGCCCTCACGCCGCCACCTCATCGGCGGCTCCATCCTCGCCGCGCTGTCCGGTGCAGCCTTCGCCGGCGCCGTCGTGCTGCCCAACCCGGGCGAGGCGTTCCCGGCGGCAGTGAACTCCGATGCCCTCCTGCTCCGGCTCTGCGCCGCGGCAGCCGAAGTTGATCGGCAGTCCACCGTGCTGCTGGACGCCGTCAACGAGCTGCCGTTCTCGCATCCGGCATCCAAGGCAGCCTGGGCAGAGTCCCATCGGCTGATGGAGACCTACCACTCCGCCCTGGCCGAGGTGGTCAGGATCACCGCCCACACGCCGGAAGGCCTGCGCGCCAAGGCCGGGTTCCTGCTGGCGCACCTGGAGAACGACGGGGAGGAAAGCGAGATCGCCCGCTCCCTCGCCCGCGACCTGCTGGGGAGGGCCAACGCATGAACGCCCGGAACCGGATCGCCGGCATCCTGCCTGCCGCTAAGCCCGAGCAGACAGTGGCGGAGTGGGCGCGCACCAGCATCGAGGGACGCTTCCTCATGATCTTCCGGAAGCTGCTGCCGGAGGGGCAGGAGGCTTGGCTACGAGCCGGCCGGCGTATGGCGGACGGCATGCCCGTGCGGGAGGCCGCGCTGCTCGTCTACCAAGAGGTGGGAATGAGCGAGGCGGAAATTGCCGAGGCCATGGCTGCGCTGCCTGCGCCGGCGGGGGAAGCCTGAGCATGGCCCGGCAGGACACCCACACCGCCGCAGCCTCGGCCTCAGCCGACGCCGGGCTGCTCGACCTGATCAGCCGCTACCGAACCGTGCGGGACGCCA
Source organism: uncultured Acetobacteraceae bacterium (assembly GCA_964236315.1). Classification (GTDB taxonomy): domain Bacteria; phylum Pseudomonadota; class Alphaproteobacteria; order Acetobacterales; family Acetobacteraceae; genus CAXSEF01. The sequence continues at coordinate 3,512 of CAXSER010000011.1, forward strand.
AGCTCGGCGCCCTGCGCGTCTACCTGGACCAGACAGCGCTCGTGTCCGTGCGCAACGCAGCGCGCCTCGTGTTCCTCGACCGGGAAGATGGCTACTTCACCCTGGAAGGCGAGATCGTCGAAACGCCGGCGCTGACCCCTGGGGGCGCGGTCGAGAAGGCGTTGCTGGCCATCGAGGCCCTGGACCGCAAGCGGCCGATCCCGATGACGGGCCTGGCTTACTCCGCGCTGGCCGACCTTGTGCCGGAGGACGCGATCCCGGGCGGCCCACTCTACCTGCGCGACGGCAGCGAGGTGGCCATGCGCAATGCTCACAAGCTGGCGCTGGAGCCGGTCACAGATCCGGACGCCGAGCTGCGCAGGGCCTGCGGCGTGTTCCGCCTGGTCGAGCTGGAGATGGCCCGGGGGGACGATCGCGACGGCGGGGTGAGCGACGGCGACGCCGAGGCCGTCA
>CAXSER010000011.1:3974-18251 GCA_964236315.1 uncultured Acetobacteraceae bacterium
GATCATGGTGGCCGGGCTGCCGGCGCGCACGGCGAGCGGCGTGCAGGCGAAGGCGGCCGTGTGCCGCGCTGTGCTGGCGGCCGATGAGCCCAAGGCGATGGCGGGGCGGTTTGATGGCCCGGCCCGGCGCCACGACGTGCTGGCGGCGTCGCTGCTGTCCGACATGGCCGGTGTGCGGCCACTCGCGCCGCCTCCCGCTGCGCCGGATCCTGATGCCGCGCTGCTGGCGGTGTGCGCCGAGTTCGACGCGGTGGAGCACCGGCGCAACGCGATGTTCGACGACGACACCCTGACGGACGAGGCGAACGCGGCAATCAGGGAGGAGCAGGCGCCGCTGGTCGACCGCTTGTGCGACCTGCAGGCGGTGACGATCGAGGGCATGCGGGCCAGGGGGCGGTCGCTGGTGCTCTACGACGACGCGGTGATGGAGCGGCACACGGTCTACACGAACGACCGAATCGTGGCTGCCGTGCTGCGGGATCTGATCGGGGAAGCGCCGTGATGCCCCGGTTTTTCCGGACACCCTGCGGACATATTCCGTGTCCGCTGCCGTCCCTGTCGCCTAACCCATTGAAAAACCGGTGCCGACGCTCGGAATTGAACCGAGGACCTACTGATTACGAATCAGTTGCTCTACCCCTGAGCTACGTCGGCGGCCGGTTCCGGCGGTATATCCGTCCCTGCGGGACGAGGCAACACGATCGGCACCCCGCCGCCCGCCGTCCTGCACCCGGAGGAGGCGTCCGTGCGCGCGACGCTGCCGCCCGCTGGCGGCCCTGGTGCAACGGCGCGCGCACTGCCACGTTGTGCACCGCAATGCCGAACGCCGCCCCAAGCCCCTTCGCCCATGACCACCTGCGCGAGTGCCTCGCCTGCGGCATGTTCCAGGAAGTGCCGCCCGTCGGACCCAAGCAGGCCGCGCATTGCCTGCGCTGCGACACGCCGTTGCGGCGCGGCCGCAGCAATCCGCTGACGCACTGCCTCGCGTTCACCGTGGCCGCCGCGCTGATGCTGCTGCTCGCGATCAGCCTGCCCTTTCTCGGGCTGCGCGCGATCGGGCGCTTCTACCCGTCCACGATGTTCACCGGGCCCGTCGAGCTGAGCCGCCAAGGCTTGCCGGAACTTGGACTGCTCGTCGTGCTGTGCGCCATCGTGATGCCCGCGATCAAGCTCGGCCTGATGGGCTACGTGCTGGTCGGGCTGCGCACCGAGAACCCGCCGCGCAGCCTGCCGCGCGCCTTCGCCTGGCTCGACTCCATCCGGCCCTGGGCGATGGTCGAGGTGTTCATGCTCGGCGTGTTCGTCGCCTTCAGCCGCCTGGAGGCCATCGCCACCGTGACGATCGGCCCGGCGCTGTACGCGATCGGCGCCTGCATGCTGCTGACGGCCGCCGCCGACGCCTCGCTCGACCACGAGGCGGTGTGGGACGAGATCGACCGCCGCGGACTGTCCGGCCCGCCCCTCGCCGACGGGCCGCAGCGCATCAGCTGCACCAGCTGCCACCGGGTGCACCAGGCGCGCTCCGGACAGGAATGCACGCGCTGCCACACCGTGCTGCGCCTGCGCACCCCGCGCAGCATGGCCACCACCTGGGCGCTCGTGCTGGCCTCGCTGGTGTTCTACCTGCCGGCCAACCTGCTGCCGGTGATGACGGTGGTCCGCTATGGCCGCAGCCAGCCCGACACCATCATGAGCACGGTCAAGCAGCTCGGCGAGGCCGGCATGTGGCCGCTTGCCGCCCTGGTGTTCTTCGCCTCCATCATGGTGCCCGGCGCCAAGCTGGTGGCCCTGATCCTGATGATGGTCACCACCCACAGCCACAGCGGCTGGGCCCTGCGCGGGCGCACCAGGCTGCACAGGATCGTCGAAGCCGTCGGCCGCTGGTCGATGCTCGACGTGTTCCTGCTGTCCACGCTGGTGGCCCTGGTGCAGATCGGGCTGCTGACCACCATCCGCCCGGAGAGCGGCGACATCTACTTCGCCGCCGTGGTGGTGCTGACCATGATCGCCGCGCGCTCCTTCGACTCCCGGCTGATGTGGGATGCGGCCGGCCGCTCCGGCGCAGACCTGCCGGACAGCGACGAGATCGCGGCGGCTGCGTCGATGGCGGGCACCCCGCCCGTCACCGCACCCGGGGCGGCCTCCGACGCGCGGTCCGCCACCGGCGGCCTCGCGCAGGCGCGCGCATGAGGCGCCCGCCCGACGGTCCGGTGTGTGACCGGACGCCCCCTCGTCCGGACAATGCCTCGAGGAGTGCGGAATGAGCGGCAGCGACCCCACAGGCCGGCCAGGGTCCGACCCCTCGCCGGCACAGGGCCCTACGCCCGCCGGCCAGGCGCGTCGTGACGCGGCCACGCACGGAGCCGCGCCTGGTGCGGCGAACGGCGAGGCCCCGGGCGCGGCCAACGGCGAGGCGACCGTGCGCCGCCGCCAGCTGTCCCTGGTGTGGATCATCCCCGTGGTGGCGCTGCTGGCCGCGGGCTACCTCGGCGTGCGCGCGCTCAACGACCGCGGCCCGCTGGCGACCATCACCTTCAACACGGCCGACGGCCTGACCGCGAACCAGACCCAGGTCAAGCACAAGGCGGTCGGCCTCGGCACGGTCGAGGAGATCACGCTCGCCAAGGACCTGACCCACGTCATCGTCAAGGTGCGGATGAACAGCCAGGGCGAGCACGTGCTGACCGACCACGCCCGGTTCTGGGTGGTCAAGCCACGCATCACCTCCGGCAGCATCTCCGGGCTGGAGACGCTGGTGTCCGGCGCCTTCATCGCGATCGACCCCGGCGACCCCGGCGGCACCCCCAAGACGGACTTCGCCGGCCTGGAGCAGCCGCCCGGCGTGCGCTCCGACGAGCCCGGCCACACCTACCAGCTGGAGGCGCCGACCATCGGCTCGCTCAGCGAGGGCACGCCGATCTTCTACCGCGACATCCCCGCCGGCGAGGTGCTCGGCTACGACTTCGGCGACGGCCACGGCCCGGTCACCGTCTCCGCCTTCGTCCGCGCGCCGTTCGACAAGTTCGTCCACCCGCAGACCCACTTCTGGAACACCTCCGGCCTGAACGTGAACCTCGGGGCGCAGGGCCTGCACGTCGAGGTGCAGAGCCTGCAGGCGGTGATCTCCGGCGCGGTGTCCTTCGACTCGCCGAAGGAGGCCTGGGCCGGCCCGATGGCGCCCGACGACGCCAGGTTCCACCTCTACGGCAGCAAGGCCGAGGCCGACGCCGCCGGCTACAACCAGCGCATCCCGCTCGTGACCTACCTGCAGAGCTCCGTCTCCGGCCTGGGCGCGGGCTCGGCGGTGGAGGTGTTCGGCATGCAGGTCGGCAACGTCACCGACGTCAAGCTCCTGCTCGACGGCGTGACCGGCGTCGTCAGGGTCCGCGTCGCCATGGAGATCCAGCCGGAGCGCGTGTTCCCGCCGGACAGCTTCACCACGAAGCTCGACCCCGCCAAGGTGCTGGGCGCGCTGGTCGGCCAGGGCATGCGCGCCGAGGTCGACACCGCCAGCTACGTCACCGGCCAGAAGAACGTCACGCTCGCCTTCTCGCCCAACGCCAAGCCCGCCGGCATCGCGCTCGAGGACGGCGCGATCGTGGTGCCCGGCCAGGGCGGCGGCTTCGACAACATCCTGGCCTCCGTCAGCGACGTGGCGACCAAGCTGCAGCAGATCCCCTTCGCCCAGATCGGCGAGAACGCCAACGCCCTGATCGCCACCCTGAACGGCACCATCGGCGGCCCGGAGGTGAAGAGCACGCTGCGCTCGCTGTCGGCCACGCTGAAGGACGCCCAGGCCCTGGTGCACGACACCGACACAGGGCTGCAGCCGACGCTGAGGAAGCTGCCGGAGCTGTCCGCGCAGCTGCAGGACACGCTGAAGCACGCCAACGCGGCGCTCGCCACAGTCGGCACGAGCTACGGCGAGGACTCCGACTTCCAGCGCAACCTCGAGCGCGTCCTCGCGCAGGCCAGCGACGCCGTGCGCTCCGTGCGCCTGCTCGCCGACTACCTCACCCGCAACCCGAGCGCGCTGATCCTCGGCCGCACCAGCCAGGCCGGCAACCGATGACCCGACCCACCCCTGCCACCACCCGCGTGGCGGCCCTGCTGCTGCTCGCGGCCGTCTCCGGCTGCGCCAGTGCCAAGACCAGCTACTTCGCGCTCGCCCCGGTGCAGGGCACGCCGGTGACCGGCGGGCCGACCGCGGTCGAGGTGCGCCAGCCCGGCATCGCCGGCTACCTGGACCGCAACGGCCTGGTGCGCGGCGACAGCGGCTACAAGCTCGACGTCGCCAGCACAGAGGTCTGGGGCGAGCCGCTGGGCGACATGGTGGGCCGCGTGATGGCCGAGGACCTGGCGCAGCGCCTGCCCGCCACCCAGGTCACCACAGCGCAGGGCGTGATCTCGGCCCGCCCCGACCTGCTGGTCGAGCTGCAGGTCGACCGCTTCGACTCAGGCCACGACAACACGCTGACCCTGTCCGCGCAGGTCTCCGTGCTGCGCGCCAGCGACCGCGCGCCGCTGGTGACCCGCTCGTTCCGGCTCGCGGCACCGAACCCGCCAGCAGGCACGGCCGAGCTGGTGGCGCGGATGAGCATGCTTCTCGGGCAGCTTGCGGACCAGGCAGCGGCGATGGTGGCAGGGCGGGCCACAGGCTGAGGAGGCGAGGTCGAGGCTCTGCCTCAAACTCCGCCAGGGCGAGCCGCCCTGGACTGGCTTCGCTTAAGTAGGGCCGGTCCAGGGGCGGCTCGCCCCTGGCGGGTCTGGGCAGAGCCCAGCCCTGCCACCTGACCTAGCGCCCCGTCATGATCCTCTCGAACAGCTGGCTCACCGACGGCACGAACCCATTCGAATAGAACGGGTCGCTGCCGAACCTGTAGCCGTTGTGCCCGCTGAACATGAGGTTGTGGTCCGCGACCTCGGGCGAGTCGTGGTCATGCCCGATGTCCTGCAGCGTCTTCTGGATGCAGAACGAGCGGGGGTCGGCCTTCTTGCCGTTGCTGTAGTCGGGCTCCACCTGGCTCCAGTTGCTGAACCGGCACTGGCTGAGGCAGCCCATGCAGGCGATCTGGTCCACCGTGATCTCGGCCGCCTTCTCCGGCGTGACGAACACGAGCGTGCCGTCCGGCGTGCGCAGCGCCTCGGTGAAGCCCTGCCGCTCCCAGCGGCGCACCTCCGCGTGGTCATGCGCCGTGAGGTACACCTTGCGCTGGCGCGGGCCGACGCCGTACTCGGCCACATGGTCGCCCACCACCTCGGTGGTGAACGCCACCTGCCGGTCCGACCGCTCCCGCAGCTCGCGCAGGAAGCTGTTGTTCACCGCGGACGAGTAGAACCCCGTCGGGCTGAACCGGTTGAGCGAGATGTCCCCCTTCTTCAGCGTGACGAGACGCTGCTTCCAGGCCTCGCTGATCGGGCTCTCGGTGGTGAGCAGCGGCCGGGTGCCGAACTGGAACGCGATCGGCCCGAGCTCGGGATTGTCGATCCAGTCCTCCCACTCCTCCAGCCACCACACGCCGCCGGCCATGATGATCGGCGTCTCGCCCAGCCCGAAGGCGCGCATCTGCTGGCGCAGCGCCAGGACGCGCGGGAACGGGTCCTCCGGCACCAGCGGATCCTCGCCGTTGGACAGCCCGTTGTGCCCGCCCGCGCGCCACGGGTCCTCGTACACGACGCCGCCGAGCAGCCCCGCCGCCTTGTGGAACGCGCGCTTCCACAGCGCCGCGAACGCGCGCCCCGACGACACGATCGGGTAGTAGTGCACCCCGAAGCGCGCCGCGATCTCGCTGAGCCGGTAAGGCATCCCGGCGCCGCAGGTCAGCCCGTGCACCAGGCCCTTGGCGCCTTCCAGCACCCCGGTGATGACCCGCTCGGCGCCGCCCATCTCCCACAAGATGTTGGCGTGCACGCGCCCGGCGCCGCCGGCGATGTCGTGGGCACGCTGCGCCTGCACGATGCCGCCCTGGATGGCGTAGGCCACCAGCTCCTCGTGGCGATCGCGCCGGGTGCGGCCATGGTAGACCTGGGGGATGACGCGCCCAGCCTCGTCGTAGCTGTCGGCGTTGACCGCGCTGAAAGTGCCGGCCCCGCCGCTGGCCGCCCAGTGCCCGGAGGAGATGCCGTTGGACACGGCAACCCCCTTGCCGCCCTCGACCAGCGGCAGGACATCGACCCCGCCCATCCTGATCGCGTTGATCGCCTTCATGACGCGTTGACCCGCAGTGAGGGGTGGGAGATTGGGGCCGTTGCAGTCCAGCGACAAGACCGCAGGGATCACCAGAATGTCAGAAGAACCGGCCCTCGCGGACCGGCTTTGCTACCTGAGCACCCTGCTACCGAAGTATCCGCAACCGGCGGTCGCCGGCCCGGACTTGCCTACTCGGCGAACTCCTCGCGGCGGCCGCCCTTCGGCCCGACCTTGTCGCTGATGTCCTCGCCCGTCGCCTGGTCGACCACGCGCATGGACAGCTTCACCTTGCCGCGGTCGTCGAAGCCGAGGACCTTGACCTTCACGGCGTCGCCGACGTTGACGACGTCCGAGGTCTTGTTCACCCGCCCCTGCTGCAGCTCGCTGACGTGCACGAGCCCGTCGCGCGAGCCGAGGAAGTTCACGAACGCCCCGAAGTCTGCGGTCTTGACCACCTTGCCCGGGTAGATCACGCCGACCTCGGGCTCGGCCACGATGCCGCGGATCCAGTTGATCGCCTTCTCCGACGCCTCGTCCGTGGTCGCCGCGATCTTGATCGTGCCGTCGTCGCCGATGTCGATCTTGCAGCCGGTCTGCTCGGTGATCTCGCGGATCACCTTGCCGCCGGTGCCGATGATGTCGCGGATCTTCTCCTTGGGGATGTTGATCGTGGTGATCCGCGGCGCCGTCGCCGCCACCGACCCGCGCGCGCCCGTCAGCCCCAGCGCCATCTCGCCGAGGATGTGCAGCCGCCCGTCGCGCGCCTGCTCCAGCGCGATCCTCATGATCTCCGGCGTGATCGAGGTGATCTTGATGTCCATCTGCAGCGAGGTGATGCCCGCCTCGGTGCCGGCCACCTTGAAGTCCATGTCGCCGAGGTGGTCCTCGTCGCCGAGGATGTCGGAGAGCACCGCGAAGCCACGGTCCTCCTTGATCAGCCCCATGGCGATGCCCGCCACCGGACGCGCCAGCGGCACGCCCGCGTCCATCAGCGACAGCGACGTCCCGCACACCGTCGCCATCGACGACGAGCCGTTGCTCTCGGTGATCTCGGACACGACGCGCAGCGTGTAGGGGAACGCGGTCTTGGTCGGCAGCACCGGACGGATCGCGCGCCAGGCCAGCTTGCCGTGGCCGATCTCGCGCCGCCCCGGGCTGCCCATGCGCCCCGCCTCGCCCACCGAGTAGGGAGGGAAGTTGTAGTGCAGCATGAAGTGCTCGCGGTACTCGCCGTCGAGCGCGTCCACGATCTGCTCGTCCTGCCCGGTGCCGAGCGTGGCCACGCACAGCGCCTGCGTCTCGCCGCGGGTGAACAGCGCCGAGCCGTGCGCGCGCGGCAGGATGCCGACCTCGGCCACGATCGGGCGCACCGTCTTGGTGTCGCGCCCGTCGATGCGGATGCCGTTGTCCAGGATCGCGTTGCGGACGATGTCGGCCTCGAGGTCCTTGAACAGGCCCTTCGCCGCGCCGACGTCGAGCCCCTCGGCCACCAGCTGCTCGCTCGCCGCCTTCTTCGCCGCGCCCACCTTCTCGTAGCGCGCCTGCTTGACGCGCTCCTGGTAGGCCGCCGCGATCGGCGCGCGCGCCAGCGCGTCGATGCGCCCGCGCAGGGTGCGCACGGACTCCGCCTCCTCCGGCAGGCTCCACGGCTCCTTCGCCGCCGCCTCGGCCAGCTCGATGATCAGCGCGATCACCGGCTGGAACTGCTGGTGGCCGAACTCGACCGCACCGAGCATGACCTCCTCGGACAGCTCGGTGGCCTCGCTCTCCACCATCAGCACGCCCTCGGTCGTGCCGGCGAGCACGAGATCGAGCGCCGCACCCTCCATCTGCTCGACCGTCGGGTTGAGGACGTAGGCGCCCTGCGCGAAGCCCACGCGCGCCGCCGCCACCGGCCCCATGAACGGGATGCCCGAGATCGTCAGCGCCGCGGAGCAGCCGATCAGCGCCACGATGTCGGGATCGTTCTCCATGTCGTGGCTGAGCACGGTGGCGACGACCTGGACCTCGTTGCGGAACCCCTGCGGGAACAGCGGGCGCAACGGCCGGTCGATGAGGCGCGAGGTCAGCACCTCGTTCTCCGACGGCCGGCCCTCGCGCTTGAAGAACCCGCCGGGGATCTTGCCGGCGGCGAACGCCTTCTCCTGGTAGTTCACTGTCAGCGGGAAGAAGTCCTGCCCCGGCTTGACCGAGCGCACGCCGACCGCCGTGCACAGCACGATCGTGTCGCCGTAGGTGACGAGGACGGCGCCGTCGGCCTGGCGGGCGATCTTGCCCGTCTCCAGCACCAGCGTGCGCCCGCCCCAGTCGAGCTCCTTGCGGACATGGTTGAACATCGCGTTCTCCATCCTGCGACCCGGCGCACGAAGCGCCCCGGTCGTGCCGCGGACAGGCGGGCCGCACGATCTGGAGTGGCTCCCGCGAACGGGGAGGCGGCGTTTCGGGCGGCATGGAGGCGGTCTGCGATATGCAGCCGCGAAGCCATGTGGCCGGAAACGCCGGGCCGGATCGAGCCCCCGCCGAGCCTGGCGGCAGTGCCCCCCGCCCCATGGCGGAGGGTCGTCGTGCCGGACGCGCGCCCGGCGGCGCCGGCCCCCCGAACCGGGGCGCCGGCCGTCATGGCCTAGCGGCGCAGGCCCAGGCGCCCGATCAGCGTCTCGTACCGGGTCTTGTCCTTGCGCTTGAGGTAGTCGAGCAGGCGCCGGCGCCGCCCCACCAGCATCAGCAGCCCGCGGCGCGAGTGGAAGTCCTTCGCGTGCGTCTTGAGATGGTCGGTGAGGCTGGTGATCCGGTCCGAGATCAACGCAACCTGGACCTCGGGGCTGCCGGTGTCGGCGGCGCCCGTGGCGTACTCGCCGATGAGCGTCGTGCGACGCTCCGCTGTCTGCGACATCATGAACTCCGTGGCTGGCCTCCAGACGCCGTCATGCGGTCGTCCGGCGGCGGGGTTACAGCAGGCGCTCGGGCTTCAACCAGCCGTCCTCGAGACGGCACAGCCCGATCACGCGCGCCCCCGCCATGGCCCTTGCCAGCCCGCCATCGGGGTTGGCCAGGTCCGGAATCCGCCCCATCAGGTCGACCAGGCTGATGGCCTGTCCCTGCGTGAAGCGGATGGCCTCGTGCTCCGTCAGGGCCAGCGCCGGGATGTCGGCCAGGGCGGTCAGGACGGGAAGCAGGAGGTCCGGGGAAGCTGGCGGGGTATCCTCCTCGCGCGTCGCCCTGTCCAGGGAAATCGCCTGCGCCTCCGTGAACGGCCCCACCCGCAGCCGGCGCAGCGCCGCCACATGCCCCACCGCCCCGCACGCGAGCGCCAGGTCGCGCGCCAGGCTGCGCATGTACACGCCCTTGCCCGACTGCACCTCGAAGACCGCCGTCTCCGCGTCCACCCGCTCCACCAGCTCGAAGCGGTCCACCCGCGCCGGCCGCGCCGCAAGCTCCGGCGCCCTGCCCTCGCGCGCCATGTCGTACGCCCGCTCCCCCGCCACCTTGATCGCGGAATAGATCGGCGGGACCTGCATGATCTCGCCCCGGAACGCCGGCAGCGCCGCGCGGATCGCCTCGTCCGTGGGCCGTGCGTCCGACGTCGCCGTCACCGCCCCGTCCGCGTCGTCGGTGTCGCGCGACTCGCCCAGCCTGAGCGTGAAGCGGTACAGCTTCGTGCCGTCCATGACGTAGGGCACGGTCTTGGTCGCCGCCCCGAACGCGATCGGCAGCACGCCGGTCGCCAGCGGGTCGAGCGTGCCGCCGTGCCCGGCCTTCTGCGCGTCGAAGCCGCGGCGGACGCGGTTGACCACGCTGGTGCTGGTGATGCCGGACGGCTTGTCGATGATCAGCCATCCGTCGAGCGGCAGGCCCTTCTTGCGGCGCATGTTCTGTAATCCAGGAAGAAAGCAAGGCCGGGCTCTGCCCGGACCCGCCAAAGGCCTCGGCCTTTGGAAACCATTCACTTGAGGGAAGCCAGTCCAGGGCGGCTCGCCCTGGCGGGTCCGGGCAGAGCCCGGCCTTGCCTACTGCTCCAGGTCCCGCAGGACCTCCGGCTGGTGCAGCAGCTTGTCGACGTGCATCGCGTACTCCAGCGCGGTATCCGGCTGGAACGACACGTCCGGCGCGACCCTAAGCCGCATCGCATGGGCAAGCTGCCCGCGCAGGTACGGCGCCACCCGCTTCAGGTTCGGCAGCAGCGCATCGATGTCCGAACGCCCGAGCCGCGCCACGAACGCCGTGGAGTGCTTGAGGTCCGGCGAGATCCGCACCTCCGTGACCGTGACCTGGGCTGCGGCAAGCTCCGGATCGCGGAACTCCGCGCGGGCGAAGATGCCCGCCAGGATGTGGCGGATCTCCTCGCCCACGCGGAGCTGTCGCTGGGTCGGGCCCTTGGGGGTGACGCGCTTGCTCAAGCCGGGATCAGCTCCGGCTCGTAGCACTCGACCATGTCGCCCTCGCGCAGGTCCTGGAAGCCGGCGAAGGAGAGGCCGCACTCGTAGCCGCGGGCCACCTCCTTGACGTCGTCCTTGAACCGCTTGAGCACGCTGAGCTCGCCCTGGTGGATGACGACGTTGTCGCGCAGCAGACGCACGCCGCAGCCGCGCTTGACCACGCCCTCGGTGATCATGCAGCCCGCGACCTTGCCCGACTTGGTGATGTCGAACACCTTGCGGATCTCTGCGTAGCCCAGGAACTTCTCGCGATACTTCGGGCTGATCTTGCCCTTCACGAGCTGCTCGATGTCGTCGATCACCTGGTAGATGATCGAGTAGTAGCGGATCTCCACCTCGTCGCGCGTCGCCAGCGCCCGCGCCTGTGCGGTCGCACGGACGTTGAAGCCGATGATCATCGCGTCGCTGGCCTTGGCGAGCTGGATGTCGCTCTCGGTGATCTGCCCCACGCTGGAGTTCAGCACGCGGACGTTGACCTCCTCGTGCTCCAGCTTGAGCACGGTGGCCTGGATCGCCTCGGCGGAGCCCTGCACGTCGGTCTTGATCAGGAGTGCCACCTCCTTCTGCGCGCCGGCCACGGCACGCGCGAGCATCTGCTCCATCGTGCCGCGCGCCGCCGTCAGCCCGGCCGAGGTCTTGGCCCGCACCTTGCGCTGGCGGAACTCGCTGATCTCGCGCGCCCGCATCTCGTTCTCCACGACCACGAACGGCTCGCCCGCGCTGGGCACCCCGCTCAGGCCCAGGATCTCGACCGGCGTGGACGGACCCGCCTCCTTCAGCGGCTGCCCCTTGTCGTCGAGCATGGCCCGGATGCGGCCCCACTCGGCGCCGGCGACCACGATCTCGCCCTGCCGCAGCGTGCCCTTCTGCACGAGCATCGTCGCCACCGGGCCGCGGCCGCGGTCGAGACGGCTCTCGATGACCGCGCCCTCCGCGGTGCGCCCGGGGTTGGCGCGCAGGTCGAGAACCTCGGCCTGCAGCATGATCGCCTCCTCGAGCTTGTCGAGGCCGGTGCGCTTGGTCGCCGACACCTGCACGTCCTGGGTGTCGCCGCCCATGTCCTCGACCACGACCTCGTGGCTGAGCAGCTCCTGGCGCACGCGCTGCGGGTCGGAGCCCGGCTTGTCCATCTTGTTGATCGCCACGATCAGCGGCGCGTTGGCCGCCTTGGCGTGCCTGATCGCCTCGATGGTCTGCGGCATCACGCCGTCGTCGCCGGCCACCACCAGCACGACGATGTCCGTGACCTGGGCGCCACGCGAGCGCATCGCGGTGAACGCCTCGTGGCCCGGCGTGTCGAGGAAGGTGATCTGCTGGCCCGACGGCAGGGTCACCATGTAGGCGCCGATGTGCTGCGTGATGCCGCCGGCCTCGCCCTTGGCGACGTCGGTGGCGCGCAGCGCGTCGAGCAGGCTGGTCTTGCCGTGGTCGACGTGGCCCATGATCGTGACCACGGGCGGCCGGGTCTGCAGGTCGGTGTCGATGTCGATGGCACCGTCGATGCCCTGCTCGACGTCGCTCTCCGAGACGCGGCGCACGCGGTGGCCGAACTCCTGCACCACCAGCTCGGCGGTGTCGGCGTCCAGCGACTGCGTGACCGTCGCCATGACTCCCATCTTCATGAGCGCCTTGATCACGTCCGCGCCGCGCGTCGCCATGCGGTTGGCCAGCTCGGACACCGTGATCGAGTCGGGCAGCACCACGTCGCGCTGCACCTTGACCTGGTTCGAGCGCAGCGCGACCAGCTCCGCCTTGCGGCGCTCGCTCTCGCGCTGGCGACGCACCGACGCCAGCGAACGCGACTTGTCGTCGTCGCCCTCGATGGCCGCCTGCACGTCGATGCGCACGGGCCTGCGGTTGGTGCCGTCGCCGAGCACCTTCTTCGGCGGCGGCGCCGGCGGCTTGCGGCCGGGGATGATCGGTCCGGTGCTGCGGCGGCGCGGCGCCTCGTCGTCCTCGCCGGCGCGCTGCGGACGCAGGCGCAGGGTCTCGGACGGCGACGCGGGCGTCGCAGTGGTCGCCGGCGGACGCACCGGGCGGCGCGTCTCCTCGGCGGCCTTGGCGCTCGGCGCGGCGGAGGCCGCGGCCTCTGCGGCCGCACGCGCGGCCTCGTCGGCCTTGGCCTGCTCTGCCGCCTCGCGGGTGCGGCGCACCTCCTCCTCGGCGGCGCGACGGGCGTCATCCTCCTTGCGGCGCGCCTCCTCGGCGGCGGAGAGGATGTTGATCTTCTCCTGCTCGCGGCGCTCGATCTCGCGCTTCGCCGCCTCGACCTTCTGCTCCTCGAGCACCCGCTGGCGCGTCGCCAGCTCGGACGCCGTCAGCGCCCGCCCGCTGCCCGCAGGACCGCGCACGCCGCCGCCCGTGGAGGGGCGCGCGCCGGCCTGGCCGGGCGGCGGCGGGGTCGGCGCGATCGGGCCGCGCTTCTTGCGCACCTCGACCTGCACCACCTTCGACCGCCCGTGGCTGAAGCTCTGCCGCACGGACCCGGCGTCCACGGTGCGCCCGAGCCCGAGGGGCCCCGCCGGCCTCAGCGAGAGACGCCCCTTGGCCGTGTCCTGATCGTTACCGCCGTCGCTCATGCACCCGTCCCATTCCGCCCGGTGACCCCGGACAACCGCTCAGTCTCGATGGCCAGCATCTCGGCCAACCGGCCCGCCGCCACCGCCACATGCACCACATGGTCACGGCCGAACACCGCGCCCAGCCTCGCCGCGTCGAGCGGCGTCGCCACCCGCACGATCCGTCCCCTGGAACCCCCGCGCGGGGGGCCCCCGGTCGACGGGCCACGCCCGCCCGCCCTGCCCGCGGCCGGCGCGTCGAGGACGGCGTCGCCCTCCGGCTCCCCCGCCTCGACAGCGTCCGCGAGGACGTCCGCCACGCCACCGGGGACGTCGTCCCCGACGGCCTCGGCCACCATCTTGGCCGTACCGAGCATCGACCAGCGCACCCCGGACAGCAGCCTCGCCCGCTCGTCGACGCTCCCGTCGCTGGCTTCGAGCACCAGCACCGCGCGCCCCGACTGCAGCCACTCCCGCGCCTTGGCGAAGCCTGCCACCGCCTCGCCCGCACGCCGCGCGAAACCGACGAAATCGCCCACCCGCGCGGCCAGTCCGGCCTGCAGGAGCGCGGGAAGATCGGCAGGCACGGTGACCGGTCCGCGGGCGGCGCGCGCGAAGGCCCCGCGAATCTTGGCGTTCTCTACCACATCCGCGCGCGCGCTCAACCAGATTCCCCGTCCGGGCAGCCGCGCGCCGAGGTCGGGCACCACGCGGCGCTCCGGCCCGATCACGAAACGCAGCATCCGCTCCCGCTCGCCCTGCTCGCGGGTGACGATGCACCGGCGCAACGGCCCGCGCTCCGGCTCGTCCTCCGGCAGCACGCCGTCGCCGTCCCCGGCACCCTCGGCCCCGGCGCCCCCCTCGGCATCGTGCGCCGGGACCGTGGCAGCGCGCACCGCCTCCGCCTCGCCCTCCACCGGAACGGCGGGCGCCCCGGCCAGGATGTCGTCGTGTGTCGCCTCAGTCGTGGGAAGCCTCCCTGCCCGGGGTCTCGTCCGCATCCGCGGTCATCGCGGAGCCGGCAGCCTCGTCGTCCATGGCCGGGACCGCCTCGACGCCCCCCGCCGCCTCGTCCTCGCTCCCGGCACCCTCG
>CAXSER010000011.1:18351-20861 GCA_964236315.1 uncultured Acetobacteraceae bacterium
GGCCGGGACCGCCTCGACGCCCCCCGCCGCCTCGTCCTCGCTCCCGGCACCCTCGATCCCGGCACCCTCGACGTCGTCACCTACAGCCTCGTCGCCAGCCTCGCCCTTGGTGCCCGCCGCGGCCGGTGCCGCGCCCTCCTCGCCCCCGCCTTCGCCCTCGAACCAGTGGGCGCGCGCCGCCATGATGATCTCGTTGGCCGCCTGCTCGTCGATCACGTCGGCACCCAGGATCTCCACCAGCTCGTCGGACGCGAGGTCCGCCAGGTCGTCGAGCGACTTCACCCCCTTCTCGCCCAGCGCCACCAGCATCGTCGGCGTGAACACGTCGAAACTCGCGACGTCCTCGCTCACGCCCAGCGTCTGGCGCTTCTCCGTCAGCGCCTGGTCGCGCCCTACGATGAACACCTCGGCGCGGCGGATCAGCTCGTCGGCCACGCTCTCGTCGAAGCCCTCGATCTCGGACAGCTCCTCGTGCGGCACGAAGGCCAGCTCCTCGATCGTGTTGAATCCCTCCTGCACCAGCAGTCCGGCGATCACGTCGTCCACGTCCAGCGCCTCGACGAACAGCCCCGTCCTGCGCCGGAACTCCTCCTGCCGCCGCTCGCTCTCCTCCGCCTCGGTGAGGATGTCGATGTCCCAGCGCGTCAGCTGGCTGGCCAGCCTGACGTTCTGCCCCCGCCGCCCGATCGCCAGGCTGAGCTGCTCGTCCGGCACCACGACCTCGACCCGCCCGGCCTCCTCGTCCATCACGACCTTGGTCACCTCGGCCGGCGCCAGCGCGTTGACCACGAAGGTCGCCGCCTGCGGGCTCCACGGGATGATGTCGATCTTCTCGCCCTGCAGCTCGGCGACCACCGCCTGCACCCGCGAGCCGCGCATGCCCACGCACGCCCCCACAGGATCGATCGAGCTGTCACGCGAGATCACCGCCATCTTCGCCCGCGACCCCGGATCGCGCGCCACCGCCTTGATCTCGATGATCCCGTCGTAGATCTCGGGCACCTCCTGGGCGAACAGCTTGGCCAGGAACGCCGGATGCGTGCGGCTCAGGAAGATCTGCGGCCCCCGCGGCTCCTCGCGCACGTCGTAGATGTAGGCGCGCACCCGGTCGCCGTTGCGGAAGCTCTCGCGCGCGATCAGCTCGTCGCGGCGCAGCAGCGCCTCGGCGCGGCCGATCTCGACCATCATGTTGCCGTACTCGGTGCGCTTGACCACGCCGTTGATGATCTCGCCCACGCGGTCCTTGAACTCGTCGTACTGCTTGCGCCGCTCGTATTCGCGCACCCGCTGCACGATCACCTGCTTGGCCGTCTGCGCCGCGATGCGCCCGAAGTCGATCGGCGGCAGCGGGTCGATCAGGTGCCCGCCGAGCACGATGTCTGCCTTGAACTTGCGCGCGATGTGGACGGGGATCTGCGTCTCCTCGTTCTCCACCACCTCCACCGCCTCGGTCCAGCGGGAGAGACGCACGTCGCCGGTCTTGCGGTCGATGGTCGCACGGATGTCCTTCTCGTGGCCGTACTTGGCGCGGCCGGCCTTCTGGATGGCCTGCTCCATCGCCTCGAGCACCTCCTCGCGGTCGATCGACTTCTCCCGCGCCACGGCGTCGGCGACGAGGAGCAGCTCAGGGCGGGCGATCGAGGTGTCCATGCGGCGATCTCTCTACACTGCCGGGCAGCCCGCCCGGGTTTCTCACGACGGGAGCCGAGGCCCCCGCAGGCCGGGGACCGCGATCCCCGCAACACTCGCCGCGTCCGCGGCACAGGACGCCGCGCGGCTAGTTCGGCAGCCTCGGGGCGGCCGTCGCCTCGATCAGCGCGTCGGTCAGCACGAGCTTGGCCTTGCGCATCTCGTCGAGCGGCAGCGCCACCTCCTGCCCGTCCTCCAGCCGCAGCCGCGCGTGGGTGGCGTCCGCCCCCAGCACCACGCCGGAGAAGCGCTTGCGCCCGCCGACGGGGATGTTGACCTCCGCCTTGGCCAGGTGCCCGGCGAACCTGTTCCAGTCCTTGCCCCGCGTCAGCGGCCGGTCGATCCCCGCCGAGCTGACCTCCAGCGTCCAAGCCCCCGGGATCGGATCGTTCACGTCGAGCACCGCGCCCACGGCACGGCTGATCTCCTGGCAATCCTCGACGCTGATCTGCGTGCCGTCGATGCGGTCCGCCATGATCTGCACCGTCGGGTTCTCGCGCCCCAGCACCGCGACCCGCACCAGCTCGAAGCCGAGGTCGGCCACCGTCGGCGCCACGGACGCCACGATGCGGCCCTCCAGCCCGGAGTGCCGGGGCAGCGCGTCGTCGTCTTCGGGACTGTCTGTCTGGTCGGAGATGGGAACACCCTGCCGCAAGCGTGGGGACGACTGCCCGCACAGGCCATCGTCGTCAGCGTCTGCGGGTATTCGAGAGGCCGTGATATAGGCCCCGGACCCGCCCGCCGCAAGTCGCGCCTGCAGACAGGCAGCAAGGCCGGGCTCTGCCCGGACCCGCAAAGGGTCCGAGGACCCTTTGATCCCG